>CAZANS010000234.1:0-4240 GCA_964486565.1 uncultured Victivallales bacterium | reverse complement strand
TGTCTATCCCATCCTGTGGTTCTTCAGCACTATTCCGGTGCAAAAGAGAAAAAACGTTATCATCGAGGCGAAATACAGTATATCCCGCAGGTCTATTATGCCGCGCTGCATGTTGTTGAAATGCGGCATGACGCTGCAGTTTGCCACTGTGTTTATAACTTGCACTGGAGCCCAGTTGACGAGCATCCCTGTCACCGGGGGCCAGCCCGCAAGGAAAAGGAAGAGGCATATTAGGACCGAGACTATGAAGCTCACGACTTGGCTTCTGGTGATAGACGATGTGAAGCTGGCCACGGCGAGATATGTCCCCGCCACCAGAAGGCTGCCGAAGTATCCGCAGACGATCATGCCAGTGTCGGGCGAACCGAGATCGTATACAGTTACCACCATCGGGAAAGTCATCGCAAGTGCTACCGCCACGACCAGCCATGCCGCGACAAATTTTCCAAGAACTGCCTCGAACACTGTGATGGGCATGGTGAACAACAGCTCTACTGTACCCATCCTCCTCTCGTCGGCCCAGAGGTGCATGCCGACGGCGGGGACGAGCACAAGATAGAGCAGGGGATGCCACCAGAAGAATGATCTTAGCGAAGCCTCGCCGGCCTGGAAAAAATTGCTGACCATAAAGGTGAAGAACCCCGAAAGCATCAGGAATATTATGACAAACACGTATGCTGCAGGCGAGACAAGATAGCCCTTCGCCTCGCTGAGCGTAATAATTATCAGGTTTCTTGTCTTCATGCTGCACCTCTGGTCGGGGCGTTGGTGAGTTTTGCAAAGACCTCCTCGAGGTTGCCCTCCTGCACCTTCAGCTCGCTGACGCGCCATTTCTCGCGGCTAGCCATTCGCATGACATCCTGTGAGAATTTCTCTATGCCCTTCTCTGAGTGGGATATTCTTACTCTGGCGACCCCTTCGGCGGATGGCAGCGCCTCGACCTTGTCAACTCCCTTGAGCTTCTCGATAACGGGTGATATGGCTGGGCTTTGCTGGTCGAGCACGCTCAGTATTATCGAGCCGGAATGTTCGGAGAGGTGCTTGAGCTTCTCCGGTGTCCCCTCGAAGACCTTCTCCCCCTCGCTGATAAGCAGCACCTTGTTCGTCACCGCCTCGACCTCCTCGAGGATGTGGGTGGAAAGGATTATCGCCTTCTTTTCCCCCATTTCCCTTATGAGTCTGCGTATTTCGCGCTTCTGGTTCGGGTCGAGCCCATCGGTAGGCTCGTCAAGGACAAGTATGTCGGGGTCGTGCAGTATCGCCTGGGCGAAGCACGTGCGGTGCTTGTAGCCTTTCGATAGAGTGTCTATAAGCTGGTTCTTGACTGGCTGCAGGAAGCATCGCTCGATGACTCCGCCGACTTTTCTTTTGCGCTCGGCGCCGGAGAACCCGCGGACGGCGGCGATGAAGTTCAGGAACTCCACGACCGTCTTGTTGCTGTAAAGCGGCGCGTTCTCGGGCAGGTAGCCAATTCGGCTCTTCGCGGCAAGGGGGTTATCGTCAAGGTTGACATCCCCGATGAACACCCTCCCGGAGGATGCAGGGATGAAGCCCGTGATGATGCGCATGGTGGTGGACTTCCCAGCCCCGTTGGGGCCGATGAAGCCTAGGATGTCGCCGACATTCACGGAGAAGGACAGTTCTGATACCGCCTTCTTCGATCCAAAATATTTTGAAAGCCTGTCTATCTTTACCATAATATATGCCGGGCAATTATACTACATTTTTAAAAACATTGACACCATACGCCATCCACATACAACGCGAATTTCGCAAATTTTCCGCAGATTCGAGAGGAAAATCCGAAAAATCTCCTTAAGAGAATACCATTTGAAACATAAAACGCAAGCAGTCTTGGAAGCAAAACAGGAAAATATCGGTTCTGAAAGCTATTCGGCGTTTGTGGTGGCGGTTTCAAAGCTGTTGCCGACTGCGATTGCCGCGGCGGCTGTCACCGGCTTCTCTAGATCTGCGAAAACACCTTTTGAGATGACATATTCGCAAGCCTCTGAGGCATTCCCCGCGCCGAAGGAGCTGTCGGAAAAACTTTCCGATGGAGTGTCGTGATCGTATGTGGCGACGTAAAACACCTTCCCGGGGGAAAGCTGGAACTCGGCCACATGAAGAGCGTCCTTTCGGATGACGGCAAGAAATCCAGACGTGGAACCAAGCTTGACAACACCCGCTATTCTGGGGGTGGAGAAGTCGTCCTTCTCGTAGTCCAGGGCCAGCAGGGAGTATGCCAGGGCATCTCTGGGATGCATCCCCGATGCGATCTTCTCGGCTGTCGGGTCGGTGTGTGAGCCGTTGGAAACTATGGCGAATTTCCCGGAGAGCCTCAGGCAGTTGTAGGCGATGTAGGGATTCTTCGACAGATCCTCCTCGAAGCCCTTTATGGGCATTATCGAGATTGCCCCTTGCGCATTTTTTGCCTCGCGGTTGGGGAAAGACCTTGAGGACACACGGTACATCGCCGCCACTGCACCACCGGGAGTCATTCCTATCGCAACTATCCTTCCAACATACATGCCTTATCCCTTTTATTATTTGGTTGTCTTCAAATTTCAGAGTCAGCCTTTCAACGCCCGGGTCGAGAGCCCCTTGACGAACAAGCGCATGGTGAAGAGGAAAATAAGCACCATCGGTATGCTGGCTTTCGTATAGCCGACCATGAGATGCCCCCATTCCTTTACACCCGATTAACTAATAATGTTTTGAACTCTTCCTCAAGAAGGCTTTAGCTCTAGCTCTTCACGGAAATAAAGAAATATACAAATAGGACTCCAAAATGTAAAATCAAGCCATATTACATACTTTTTCCTCGTTCAAGCTTGAATTTCCCCAATGTGTGCTAGATTAAAGGCCGTGGTCATTCCGGGGTATAGCGCAGTCTGGCTAGCGCGTCTGCTTTGGGAGCAGAAAGTCGCAGGTTCGAATCCTGCTACCCCGACCATCATCTCAATTGTCTTGTCGCCTCGGGACTGATGGGGAATGACTTGGTCTTCAGACTGCCCTTGTCGGGAATCTTCCTTAGATATGACCACAGCAAAAGGCTCGATCTTGCTGCTTGGCCTTCATCCGCAGCAGCCCGACGTATGCCTCGACGCTTACACCCTCCACCTCTAAGCTGTCAATGACGATGCTTTTAAGCCTGTAGCCAATTTCAAAACTGGCTCCCTGGACTGGATTTAGACTTGTTCTGCCCAGTCACCTCTGGATTCGCACTGAACAACACGGCTAGCACAAAGGACATGACAGTGTGGCTTCTCATCGCGAACCTCCTCTCTCGTTCCTTGAAAACAGCCAAAATCCATGGCGGCAAAACGGTATGTCAGCACGTTCCGAGCCCCTTAGCAGCCGTCCTCAGCGTGCGGCAATGGCAATCAGTTCCGGGACAAGCTCCTCGATGTCGCCCGCGCCGATCACCGCGATAAGCTCGTTGCGATGTTTTGTTGGCAGCATTTCCTTCGCCAAGTCTTTCCACGGCTTGTCGCTGTAGCGGGCTTTTGCGCCGGTTTCCCTGGCAAGATCCTCGGCAGTCGCTGCTCCTGGCGGGCACCAGGCAGAGAACACCGGGACGACGAGCACCTCGTCACCCTTGCGAAGTTCGCAGGCGAACTGCATGAGATATTTTTCCAGCCGGGCGTGGCGGTGAGGCTGGAAAACCACCCTCAGATGTCTCCCGGGATACGTTTGGCGCATGGCGGAAATGGCGGCCTTGAGTTCTGTCGGGTGGTGAGCGTAGTCTTCGATGATGACAATGTCATCTGAAGTGTATCTTGTAGACATCCTCCTTTCCACGCCAGGGAACTTGCGGATTGCGCAAATGGCCTGTTCTCTTGGTATGCCCAGCTCTGCCGCGCAGCAAACTGCTAGAGAGGCGTTGTCCTTCTGGAATTCACCCCATCCCGCCTCGGAGGCAAGAGATGCGTCGCGGTCCACCGGCGTGGCGTCCGGATGAGACTTCAAAAAGCCTTCAAGGAACACATTCCTGGTGTAAAGTATCCTTTGGGATTGTGATGCCAGTGTTGCGAAATTCGCAATCAGCGCGTCCAGTCCCCCGACATTCCATGAGTGGTCGTCCTCGATATTTGTGAGCAAGAGGATCTCGCTGTGCAGCAGTATCTGAGTTCCGTCGCTCTCGTCCGACTCGGTTGCGAAGATGCCGCCGTCGCCGACATCGGAAGATCTTTCCCAGCCGCATACCTTGCCGCCAATCATGTAGCCGGGCGACATGCCG
>CAZANS010000233.1:0-4255 GCA_964486565.1 uncultured Victivallales bacterium | reverse complement strand
GTATGCTCCGGCAATACAAACTGGATGAACTGCCGCAGCTCTGGCATGTGCTCAGCGGTGAGATGTCATTTGTGGGACCGCGTCCGGATGTGCCGGGCTACGCAGATCAGCTCGAGGGCGATGACAGGCGCATTCTGGCTTTAAAGCCCGGCATTACCGGCCCGGCAACGTTGCTCTTTCGTGATGAGGAACGGCTTCTCGCGTTGGCATCGGACCCCGTCCGTTTCAACGATGAGGTGGTCTTTCCTGAAAAAGTGAAGATCAACTTGATTTATGCACAAAACCGGACCTTCTGGCGGGATATGGGCTACATCCTGGCCACACTTTGTCCGCCTCTGACACGCCTGACCGGTGTCGACGCCCGTTTGGGACTCGCGTACGAAGTGTTCAACGCTCGCATGCGCGAGCTGGCAAAACAGTATTGAGCAACGCCGTTCCTTGCGCGGCGCTGGCCCCGGGACGGGGCCGCGCTACTGACGGGCGATGCAACTCTTTATAGGGTCTATGGCACACATCCTGATCATCAATCACTATGCCGGCTCTCCCGTGTATGGGATGGAGTTCCGCTCCTTTTACTTCGCTCGTGAGTGGGTAAGGGCTGGGCATAAAGTGCTGGTGATTGCGGCGAGCTTCAGCCATTTAAGAGCGAGTAATCCGGCATGCAAGGGGACGGCTAAGCGAGAAACCCTTGATGGCGTTGACTTCCTTTGGCTGAAGACTCCGCACTATCAGGGCAACGGGGTACGACGTGTCATCAATATGTTCGCGTTCCTGCTGCGCCTTAGAACCACCGCTCGCCAAGAGATTGTCCGCTTCAAACCTGATGTGGTCATCGCGTCGTCAACCTATACGTGGGATAACTGGGTTGCTGCCCACTATGCAAATGTCTGTCGGGCCGAGTATATTTACGAGGTCCATGACCTCTGGCCGTTGACGCCGAGGAAACTAGGCCGGATGAGTGCCTGGCATCCATTCATTGTTTCTCTTCAGTTGGCTGAAAACTTTGCCTGCCGGCGGGCGGATCATGTGATCTCATTGCTTCCACATGCGAAGACCCATTTTGAGGAGCATGGGATGGACGCCGAGAAATTTGCACACATTCCCAATGGCGTCGTCCCCGAAGCGTGGTTGGATCCTGCCCCTGTGCCTGATGCTCATATGGAGGCCATCACGGCTTATAGAGCTCGGCATGACTGCATTGTCGGGTACACGGGGGGGCACGGCGTGTCTAATGCGCTCGATCATCTTGTTTCGGTTGCGGCGGCGTCACCTTCGCGTATCGGCTTTGTATGCGTTGGGGATGGCCCTGAAAAGGAGCGACTGATGCAAAGAGCCAGAACGATGGGGGCCGACATCCTCTTTCTTCCCCCGGTCCCCAAGGCCTGCGTTCCTTTGCTATTAAGTCTGTTTGATACGGTCTATCTTGGATGGGCGGACAGTCCGCTCTACCATTTCGGTATTTCGTCCAACAAACTGTTCGACTACATGATGGCTGGGGTGCCGATCCTGCACGTTGTTGATGCAGCGAACGACCCCGTCGCCGATGCCCGGTGCGGCTTCTCTGTGTTGCCGGGTGATGTGGAAGGATGTATAACTGCTATTGAAGAGGTCGCCCGGCTGTCACCTGCAGAGCGAGTGGCCATGGGGAGTCGTGGCCGGGAATATGTGCTTCACAACCATTCTATTCCTTTACTCGCGGAACGGTTTCTGTCTGTATGTGGCACGGGTTGAGACGGGGCCGTGGAAGCACAATCAGCTGCGAAACAGACGAAACAGACGAAAATGAATGATACACCCCGCATATTCCTCTCCCCACCGCACATGAGCGGGCGTGAACAGGCGCTCGTACAGGAGGCTTTTGCCTCCAACTACATTGCGCCGCTGGGGCCTATGGTGGATGCGTTTGAGCAGGAGTTCGCGGAGTATACGGGCATTCCGCATTGCCTGGCGCTCGCCAGCGGCACCGCCGCCACGCACCTGGCGCTGAGGCATGTGCTGCAGGGCTCAGGGGGCAGTGCGGCCTCCGGGCCTGCCAGTCGCCCCGGGCCTGCCTGCCCTGCACCGTGCGGCGAAGCCGCTCTGGTGCACGGGTCCCGGCCCGAGGGCCGGCGCTGGCCCCGGGACGGGGCCGCGCTACTGGAGAGTCCCGGAGTTTGCAAGGAGACTGAGTTGTGCTCAGAAACAAGGTGTCAGAGGTCAGGAGGGAACGGGGCGCGCCCACTTGTCTTGGCTTCCACGCTGACGTTTATCGGAAGCGTGACGCCGGCGGTGTTTGAGGGGTGCGAGATTGTGTTCATCGACTGCGATCGCGAGACGTGGAATATGGATCCGGTATTGCTCGAAGAGGAGCTGGCAGCGTGCGCCGCGCAAGGCCGACTCCCGGCCGCTGTCATTCCAACCGACCTCTACGGACAATGCTGCAACCTGCCGCGTATCATCGAGATCTGCGATCGCCATGGCGTGCCGGTGATCTGCGATTCGGCCGAAGCCGTCGGCGCGAGATACCGGAAGTCAGAGGTCAATCTCCCGACCTCCGACCCCCGACCGCCGACCTCCGACTCCCGGACCCATGCGGGTTTCGACGCCTGGGCGTCGGTCTTCTCCTTCAACGGCAACAAGATCATCACGACCTCAGGAGGCGGGATGCTCGCTTCGCATGACAAGGCGTTGATTGACCATGCCCGGAAGCTGGCCACCCAGGCGCGTGATCCGGCGCCGTGGTATGAGCATACGGAGATCGGCTTTAACTACCGCATGAGCAATATCGTGGCCGCCATCGGCCGTGGGCAGCTTGAGGTGCTGGATGACCGGGTTCGCCGCAAGCGCGAGATCTTCGCTCTCTATCAGCATCACCTTGCCGAGGTGCCCGGCATCTCGTTCATGCCCGAACCGGAATGGAGCCGCGGCAACCGGTGGCTGACAGTGATCCTGATCGACCCCGCGCAATTCGGCGCCGACACGCATGGGGTGCGGGAGGCGCTGGAAGCCGAGAACATCGAAGCGCGTCCGCTCTGGAAGCCGATGCATTTGCAGCCGGTTTTTGAGGAATGCAGAGTTCGGGGTGGGGCGGTTGCGGAGGAGTTTTTCCGCAAGGGGCTCTGCCTGCCATCCGGCACGGCGATGCGCGATGATGATATTGCGCGTGTCTGCGACATTGTCCTGAAGTGCCGACGTTGACAGCGACGCAGGAGAGGAACTGCCTCAAGAGAGAAACGAATCTTCTTCGCTGCGCTACACCGGGTCAAGAAAGACACGGGAATCCGCCGTCCGGAGTCCGGCGGGTACTGGGGAATCCAAAACTCGTCATCCGTAGTCGTCGCCGAAAAGGCAAAAGAAAGGACCTGGAGATGCAGCCAGAACTATCTCACGAGCGACTTGATGTCTACAGGGTCTTCCTGGAGGCTGCGAGTTTGTGCGGGGATATTGTGTCGACATAGATGCCTTCCTTGTAGAAGGCCCATTCCTGCCCGGTTCGTACGAGCCACTGCGCCTGACGTTCTGTCAGCTCGCCGTTCTGCATGAACTCATCGTTCTTCAATATTGCTCCGGCTTGAAGTATTTGATCATACGGAATGATCAGGTCTATATCGCAGTATTGGCGCATACTGATGTCACCGTAGGCTTGGACGGCAAGGACAGGGCCTTTGACTGGAACGGCCTGTATGGTTTTGGATTTGAATAGATCAAGAATGCGGAACAGTTCGTGTGTGATCCGGGCGTTATGAGCGGCAACAGTCAGATTCATGCGTCTCAGTTTATTGAGCAAGGGTTTGACTGATTCGCCGCACGAGCTACTACTGTTTGCAGCATATTGAAGGTTACGATATATGACAGGAATGAGGCCGTGCCGTGTTGCCAGTGTGCAGAAGGCTTCAGTATCAACATCTGAGGAGGACAGAACTCCTTGAATCTGCGCAGAGTGAACCAATTCCAGGGCTGGCACGGCGCAATAAAGTAGAAGTGTCGTTTCCGGTCTCATTCGAGTAAATGTATCATGTTATAAATCGAAGTTGAACGCGCGATTCTAGCAGCCTGTCGGACTTCCTGCCAGAGGCGGGTCCATATTCCGGCCTAGTCGGACAGTGATTCCGGGACTAAACCGGACACCTGTCGGAGCGTAGCGACGCTGGTATTTCGTATTTACTAAAGTGTCCGATATGGGTCAAGAGATCTGTGTCTTCCTGTCCCAGTCGGAGTCCGCCTTTGGCGGACGACGTCTCTCTTTTCCCCTCCTTTAGGATGGTCATATCAGAGC
>CAZANS010000232.1:0-4261 GCA_964486565.1 uncultured Victivallales bacterium | reverse complement strand
GACGTGGAGGATGCGGTGAAGGAGGGGTGCAGGATATTCATTCTCAGCGACAAGAGGCTTCCCCCGGAAAGGATGCCCATACCTTCGCTTCTGGTTACCGCGCACGTGAACACAGTGCTGAAGAAGCAGAACGTCAGGACCAGCTCCGCTTTAATTGTCGAGTCAGGCGAGCCGAGGGAGGTGATGCACATCGCCTTGCTCCTAGGATACGGCGCCACGGCAGTCAATCCATACCTGGCCTTTGAGTCCGTCGCGGATCTCGCGCTAAACAGTCCGAACACGGAGCCGTCGTTCGACCCGGCAAAGGCAGTCGAGTCATACATCAAGGCACTTTGCGGCGGCGTACTGAAGATCATGTCAAAAATGGGCATATCCACATTGCGCAGCTACCGCGGCTCGCAGATATTCGAGGCGGTGGGCATCGGCAGGGATGTGATTGACAGATTCTTCCCGGGGACGGTGTCCAGGATAGGCGGCATCGGCCTGAACGACATCGCACGCGAGGCGAACTTGCGCTACGAACTGGCAGAGTCAGAGGCAGCGCAGCCCATTCTGCCCTGCGGTGGAATCTACTCTTGGCGCAGGGAGGGTGAAAGACACCTCTGGACACCGACTTCCATCGCCAAGCTCCAGAAGGCTGTCAGGGAGAACTCAGAGGAATGCTACCGCGAGTACGCGGGACTGATAGACGAACAATCCTCGGCAGCCTTCACCCTGCGCGGGCTCATGAGGTTCAAGAAAGCCACCCCGGTCCCGCTCGAGGAGGTCGAGCCCGCCGAGAACATCATGAGGCGATTCGCCACCGGAGCGATGTCGTTCGGCTCGATCAGCAGGGAGACTCACGAGTCCCTCGCAATCGCAATGAACCGTATAGGCGGCATGAGCAACAGCGGCGAAGGCGGCGAAGACCCCGAAAGATTCAAACCCATGAAAAACGGCGACAGCAGGTGCAGCGCCGTGAAACAGGTCGCCAGCGGAAGATTCGGTGTCACAATCGAGTACCTGGTCAACTGCCGAGAGATACAGATAAAGATCGCCCAGGGCGCGAAGCCTGGCGAGGGAGGGCACCTGCCGGGACACAAGGTCAACAAGGAGATCGCAGGCGTCAGGCACTCCACCCCGGGAGTGTCGCTTATCTCCCCGCCACCTCACCACGACATCTACTCCATCGAGGATATCGCGCAGCTCATCTTCGACCTCAAGAACGCCAACCCTGCGGCGAGGATATCTGTGAAGCTCGTCTCGGAGTCGGGGGTCGGCACGATAGCGGCAGGCGTCTCGAAGGCCCGTTCGGACATGGTGCTAATAAGCGGGCACGACGGCGGCACCGGCGCATCCCCGCTGTCCTCCATACAGCATGCCGGACTGCCATGGGAACTCGGCCTAGCAGAGACTCAGCAAACCCTCGTACTCAACCGCCTGCGGAGCAGGATACGCGTCCAGGTTGACGGACAGCTCAAGACAGGCAGGGATGTTGCCGTCGCAGCGTTGTTGGGTGCCGAGGAGTTCGGGTTCGCCACCGCGCCCCTGGTGGCCCTCGGCTGCGTCATGATGCGCTGCTGCCACCGGAACACCTGCCCCGTGGGAGTGGCCACTCAGGACTGCGAACTTCGCAAAAGATTCAAGGGCGCGCCGGAGCACGTCGTCAACTTCATGCGGTTCATCGCCGAGGATGTCAGAAAGCACATGGCATCCCTGGGATTCAAATCTCTGGACGAGATGGTCGGCAGGGCCGACATGCTCGAGACACAGCCAGCAGTGTCCTTCTGGAAGGCAAAAGGCATAGACTACAGCGCCATCCTGGACGTCCCCCTGCCCCAGGGCTATCCGACGAAATGCACCGAGAGGCAGGTCCATGACATAGACGGCATACTTGACATCGGCCTGTTGAAGGACGCGGCACCCGCCCTTGAGAAAGGCATGCCGGTCACCCTCGAGAGGACAATCAGGAACGTCAACAGAACATTCGGCACCATGCTCTCGGGAGAAATAGCAAAACAACACGGCCTTAAAGGCCTCCCGAAGGACACAATCACAATAAACGTCAGGGGCGCCGCCGGCCAGAGCTTCGGGGCATTCGCCGCCAACGGCCTGACGTTGCACCTTGAGGGCGAGGCCAACGACTACGCCGGCAAGGGGCTCTCCGGCGGCAAGCTTATCATAGTGCCCGACAGAAAGGCCTCCTTCGACCCCTCGGAGAACATGATCGCCGGCAATGTTTTGCTTTACGGCGCCACCTCTGGGGAGGCCTACATACACGGGCGCGCTGGCGAGCGATTTGCAATCAGGAACAGCGGTGCCCTCACCGTCGTGGAGGGCGTCGGAGACCACGGCTGCGAATACATGACCGGCGGGAGGGTGGTGGTCCTCGGATCCACAGGGGTGAACTTCGCAGCAGGGATGAGCGGAGGAATCGCATACGTATACAACCCCGACGGATCATTCGACAACAGATGCAACCTCGAGATGGTTGACCTCGAGCTCGTCAGCATATCCCGGGACATAAATGAGCTCAAAGGGCTTATCGAGAACCATATCGTCCATACCGGCAGCCCTAAGGCAAGGAGGATCCTCGAGGACTGGGAGAACGAGCTGGGCCACTTCGTCAAGGTCTTCCCCATGGAGTACAGAAGGGCGCTGGGCCAGATGATCAAGGACGATGAGTCCACCGAAAGAGCGGAGGTGATAGATGGGTAAGCCAGGCGGATTCATGGAGTTTGGAAGAGCTGAGCCAGGATATCGCCCTGCCGAGGAGAGAGTCAAGGATTTCAGGGCCGTCGAGAAGACCCTGTCAACCAAGCAGGTCCTCGAGCAGGCCGCAAGGTGCATGAACTGCGGCATACCCTTCTGCCACGGCGCGGGCTGCCCGCTGGGCAACCTCATACCAGAGTGGAACGAGGCGGTCTTCCAGGGCGACTGGGGGCATGCCCTCAAACTTCTCACCGCCACCAGCTCGTTCCCGGAGTTCACCGCCAGGGTATGCCCCGCACCATGCGAGGCATCATGCGTCTGCGAGTACAGCAACGCCCAGCCGGTGACGATCAGGCAGATCGAGCGGGCGATAATCGAGAACGGATTCGAGAAAGGACTGGTGGTCCCATGCCCTCCGAAGACGCGCACTGGAAAGAAGGTCGCCGTCATAGGCTCTGGGCCGGCGGGGCTGACCATCGCAGATGTCCTCAACAAGGCCGGACACAAGGTCACCGTATACGACGAATGGCCCAAGCCGGGCGGCATTCTACGATACGGCATCCCGGACTTCAAACTTGAGAAATGGGTGATTGACAGAAGGGTCAAGCTCATGGAGGACGAGGGGGTCGAGTTCGAGAACTCCGTGGCAGTCGGCAAGGACCTGTCGTATAAGTTCCTAAAGGACAGGTTCGATGCCGTCTGCCTCTCCGGCGGCGCGCGCGAGCCGAGAACCCTCGATATACCAGGACGCGACACAAAGGGCATATACTTCGCCATGGACTTCCTGACAATCCAGAACCGCAAGGTTGACGGAGAGGCCATCGCAGCCGGAAACGACATCTGCGCCGAGGGGAAAGATGTGGTCGTGATTGGCGGCGGCGACACCGGCTCGGACTGCGTCGGAACATCAATACGCCAAAAGGCCAGATCCGTCACCCAGATCGAGATCATGCCAGAGCCCCCGGCACAAAGATGCAGCTCGACACCATGGCCTCAATGGCCACTCAAGCTCAGGACCTCCAGCAGCCACCAGGAAGGATGCACGAGGCTCTGGGGAACCACCGTGACAGAATTCATGGGACAGAAAGGCATCCTTCAGTCCGTCAACTGCGTCAAGGTCAAGCGCAAGGTCGAGAAGGGTGGAAGAATCTCATTTTCCCGCACCCCACAGACAGAGTTCAAAATCCCCGCGCAGATAGTCCTCCTCGCACTCGGATTCATTGGCCCAACATATAAGCTCATCACCGAGAACCTAGGCCTCGAAAAAGACAAAAGAGGCAACATCAAGGTCAACTCCGACTACTCCACAAACGTCCGCGCCGTCTTCGCCGCAGGCGACATGGCAACAGGACAATCCCTTGTCGTACACGCCATGGCCGACGGGAAAAAATGCGCCGTTGAAATCAACTCATTCCTGAAATCAAATGGCATAACGACCTAGCCCAGAGGAGCGCCCGCGCCCCGTATGCCCCTTTCCCCCATTCCCCGCACGCACCCCGCCTAACGTGATCGTCCCCTCTCCCCACGGTCACGCCAGGAGTGCGAGGTCGAGGAAGTTCTGGATGATCTG
>CAZANS010000231.1:0-4276 GCA_964486565.1 uncultured Victivallales bacterium | reverse complement strand
TGCCAGGCTCCAATACGCGAAAGAACGGTTTCCCGAGCCGATCTCGACATCTCTGGCGGCCTTCATGAGCGAGTCTGTGAAGCTGGGGTCGGCGATCCAGCCCATGCTCCGGATAGCGGCAGTGGCCACTTTGGATTGAGGGTCATCGGCCAGTCCCCTTAAGGTGTCGAAGGTGGATTTCTGTTTGATTATCCCTAGGGTCGTCGCTACGGTCTGTCTTACTTCAGGGTTCTCGGAGGATGCCTTTGCTGCAATGATGCCGGCTGCCTCGGCATGCTCTAACTGTCCTAGTGCAGTGACCGACCGAATGATCATCTCGTCGTCTCTTGTCTCCTTGAGCATCGCTGTGATCCGGTCGCTGTAGCGTTTGTCTTTTAGGGCTCCCAAAACCCTAATGGCCGAGAGGTTGTCAGGTTGCTTCTGGAGGCTTTCGTTGGCTATGCGTTCGAGCACGTCCAGGGATATATTCAGGTGGATCAGCGAGTTTTCCGCGGCATCCCTGACTGGCTTGTAGGCATCTGCGAATGCGTTGATAAGTGGGGCGTGCACTGAAGGGTCTTTGTATTCTCCAAGAGCTACTGCTGCGATCCTGCGGATTTCCGGATCCTCGTCGTTGATGAAATTGATGTGCATGCCAAGCCTTTCGGTTGACGGTGTCGCGGATGCTGCGGCGGATCTTATCTGTATGCTTGTGGATTTGGCAAGTTTCTCGAGCATGGCGACGCTGCCTGAGTCCCTCGACGCCAGCCCCTGTGCAAGCATCGCCCTCACGATGTCCTCGGGGT
This sequence comes from uncultured Victivallales bacterium, assembly GCA_964486565.1. GTDB lineage: Bacteria > Verrucomicrobiota > Lentisphaeria > Victivallales > JAADHT01 > JAFGFR01. The sequence goes on along the minus strand of CAZANS010000231.1, from coordinate 3,491 downwards.
CTTCCAGTGCCTTAGAGAGCACGTTGTTCGACTCCGTGTTTGGTGTTGCCATTGCCAGGATCTTTACCGCGTTTGCCCTGGTGATGGTGTCGGGGTAGGAGGCGAGTTCCTCGAGCAGATGCGCGGGGCATTTAGTTGCGAAGTCCACAAGGTCGCGCCATAGCATGTTCTTGGGGCAAATGGAGGTTTCCTTTTTCAAGGCTTTGAGGATCGTCTCTGTATCGCCGGTCTTGTCGAGATAGAGGGCTCCGCCGATTGCACGCATTTGGCGACTAGGGCTGTCGAGGCAGGTGCGCAGCATCGAGTTGTCCGCACATTTCGCTATATGCCTCATGGCGTACAAGGAAGTGAGGATATCCAGCTTTACGCTCTCGGCGGTCTCGATGGAGTAGCAGAATGTCAGTCCCTTGACGGCCTCTTCCGGGTTGTTTGCTCCGGCGAGATCTCTGGCGATTCTGGAGCGGATTCTATGATCCTTGAGTTTTTGGAATGTCTCGATCTGGAACTTGACCTCGGGCTTGGTGAGGAAGGCGAGGGACTCCGCGCGCTCGATGTTGGTGTTGTCGAAAGGCTCCGCCTGCCAAACAGGGATGATCAACGGATAGAAAATCAACAGCGACTCGATTAGTGTCATTTTATGCTCGTCTCCTGTGGTGCAGGTCGTTTCCGCCCTGCTGTCAGTTCCTGTTTCTGAATAGTCGTCTTGGATCCTCACGCATCTGCAAGTCGTCGGAGGATGCGTCCCCTGATGTCGGTCTGCCTGCAGGATCCACTACGGTGGCTCTTATATACATGTCAAGCATGCTGTTTTTGTCGTCCCTTCCCAAGAAGTCCGGGCCGAAAAGATTCGTGTAGAAATTCTTGTTGGACTGTATCACCCCGCCCATGGATATTCTCTGTCCGCTCTGGACGGTCATGCGCGTGGAGACATCCTCCACCATGACCGATTGGCGAGGCTGTCTTCTGGTTGTTTTTCTGCGGCCTCTGGTCGTGGTTTCCTCCGGCTCGTCAACTAGATAGCTGACAACGGGATAGACCTCGAGGTCTATCCGGCCGTTCCCCAGATAGGTCGGCAGTACATACAGGGATGAGCCGATGTCTCGCCACACGATCTCGTTGTCGGAACCCGGCACGACGACAACCCCGCCACCAGGCCCGATGATCCCGATTGTCGGCCTTAGAGGACGTTGCCTGAGCCAAGTGGGGTCAACGATTGTCTTGCCTACCCACAACTGGGCGGGGCTTCCGCTTCTGGTCAAAATAAACTGGGAGGTGTTGCGTGTCCCGGTGTCGCTGCGTTTTGCGGCGGAGATGGAGATGGTGTCCGGCTTGACCACCTTGCCGTCCCTGATGATGATCTGGTTGTCCTTCGACGGATGCCCATTGTACGATGCCGTGCCGGAGAGTTTGTCGCTCTTGCCGTCGGATGTGCCGACAAAGTCCACTTCTATCCTGATGTTCACCGGGGGCAGGTCAATCTTGCCGATTACCCCGGCGATCTTCTCGGCGTTAGGCTCGTAGTCGAAGATTATAACCGACTTTCTTTCAGGCAGATAGGCCATTGTTCCGGTGGGGGAAAGCATGGGCTTGCAGACAGCCTCTATGGTGGCGTAGCCGGTAGTCATCAAGGGGACGAGCCTGGTGACTTGTCTGGGCTCGTATGTGACGACCACGGGCTTTGGCCTTTCCTGCTTTTCGGGCTCCTCTGCCGTGCAATACTGCATTTGCGCGAAGCATGCCGTAAGGGCGAGACAGGTCAAAGCCAAGGTCTTAAAAGCTGTCATTCCACGACCTCCTGCGGTCTAGCCGCATTTATTTTAGACAAGAAAAGTCTGGTCCCTGTTGGGGCCTACGGAGACAATGCCTATGCTGGCGTTGACCAGCCCGGCGATTTTGTTGAGATACTTCTGCGCGTTCTCGGGCAGATCGTTGAACGACTTGCACGAAGATGTCTTGGACATCCATCCGGGGAAGGTCTCGTATACGGGCTTTGCGGCGGCGATCTCCTCGTTGTCGGACGGCATGTCCTTCACTGTCCTGCCGTTGAACTCGTAGGCGGTGCAGACTTTAATCTCCTCGAAGTCGTCGAGCACGTCGAGCTTGGTTATTGCCAGCTCGTCCACGCCGTTGACCATGCAAGAGTAGCTTGATGCGACTGCGTCGAACCATCCGCAGCGTCTTTTCCTTCCGGTGGTCGCGCCGAACTCGTTGCCAGCCTTGCCTATCCTCTCGCCGGTCTCGTCTTTCAGCTCGGTCGGGAAAGGACCCTCGCCGACTCTGGTGGTGTATGCCTTTATCACCCCGATGACCTCGTTTATGTACTTTGGCGAGAGCCCCGACCCGGTGCAGGCCCCGCCGGTGGTCGTGTTGCTGCTGGTGACAAAGGGGTAGGTGCCGTAGTCAACGTCCAGCCACATGCCTTGGGCGCCCTCGAAGAGTATGTTCTTGCCGTCTCTCGCCGCCTGGTTGACGGTCAGCACCGTGTCGCTGATGAACGGCGCCAGGAACTTCGCGGCGGCAAGCTGCCTGCCCCACTCGGCATCTATATCCAGCGTGTCCATCCCCTTGCCCGAGAAGATCGAGTTGTAGTATGCGGCCTGCTCGCGGAAGCGCTTCTCGTAGCGGGCGGTGTCAAGCATCTCCAATGCCCTGATCCCTATCCTCGATGCCTTGTCAGCGTATGCCGGCCCGATGCCACGCTTGGTCGTGCCGATCTTCTTGTCCTCCGGACGCGCCGACTCGTGCATCGCATCCATCCCGCAGTGATAGGGAAGTATAAGATGGCTCCTCGTGGAAAGCTGCAGATTGGCGGGGGACACATCAATGCCCTTCTGTTGAAGCTCCTTGATCTCCTTATCGAGGGCCAGCGGGTCAACCACAACGCCGTTGCCTATCAAGCACAAGGTCTTGCTTCTGAAAATCCCCGAGGGTATGAGGTGAAGCACGTGCTTGCTTGTGCCGATCTCCACCGTGTGCCCGGCGTTGTTGCCTCCCTGGAAGCGGACGACAAGGTCCACATTCTCGGTAAGGACATCTATGATCTTGCCCTTGCCCTCGTCCCCCCACTGCGTGCCTACCAATACGCTTATCGCCATCTCAAACATTCCCTTCAAATGAATTCAATTTAAAAAATCTCGCCCACGACCGTAATGCTCGTCCGCAGAGCCAGAACCCCGTTAATCTAACCCAAATGCGCACCCTTGCAATCCCTCTCAGACAAAATGAGCCGAGAAAAATCCTTTCCAGCACTTGAATTCCTCTTCCCAGGTATTATTTTCCGCTTTCCCTCGTGGTCATGGAGGGCATCAGGGCGTATAGCTCAGTTGGTTAGAGCGCTACGTTGACATCGTAGAGGTCGTAGATTCGAGTTCTACTACGCCCACCATATTCAAAAGCCCCAAAATCGAGGCTAAAAATCCAAGCAGTACCGTTCAGCACTTGCACCGCCTTTCACCCCCTTTCAAAATTCAAAAAACATACATAAAACATAC
>CAZANS010000230.1:0-4276 GCA_964486565.1 uncultured Victivallales bacterium | reverse complement strand
TCTGCCGCACCTGCGCTCCCAACGCGGTTCACGCGGAGTTTTGAAACTGGCTCTGTGGTTAAAAAAGGGATTATAATGTGGTCGGGGGACGTTTATACTCAACTTTTCCCCTCAGATAGTCCTCCCATGCTGCGGCGTTTTTTTCTGCCGAGAAGGACTCGCTTACCAATTCCGCGGCTTTTCTCCCGAGATTCCTGGCCTCTTCAGGACGTGATGCGAGGCCGATGATTCGAGTGGCCAGCGCCTCGGTGTCTCCCGGCTCGCGGACAACCTCCAGTGAGGCTAGGCTGCTATCTATCTCCTCGATGCCGGGGAATTGGTAGCACACACAGGGAAGCGCGCATGCCATGGCCTCCAGCAACGACACGGGGAAGCCTTCTGTGAGCGAGGTGAAGAGAAATATGTCCGATCTGCGGAGCCTTTCTGGTATGTCCCTGCCGCCGGGGATTATCTCGACCATCCCTTCGAGCCCGTAATCAGCTATGGCCTCATGAAGTTCGCGCGAGTCCCCATGGCCTATGATCTCCATGCTGAAATCCACTTTCTCGCGCTTGAGTATCCTCGCCACGCGCAGTTTCTCCAAGTGGTTCTTCTCCTTCCGCATGTTGCCTACGCTGACAATCCTGACCCCGACCTTCCCGTCTGAATCGCTTTCTCCTTCGCCGGGATAGAAAAGCGCAGTGTCAAAGCAGTTGGGAATCACGCTGATATCTCTGCGGGGATAAATCCCCTGCAATGCGGCGCGGGTGGCGTTGCTGCAGCAGTACATCACCGGGTTGGCGAACCTAACTTGAAAAGCCTCCGCTATCGCTTGCCGCGAAGATGTCCGGACGATCGGATTGTCCCAGAACATCACAACCTTGCCATTCAGAAAATAGGGCAGGAGGCCGCGGGAAACGCTGCGCATGCATACAGATATGTCCGGACGGATCATGCGCTCTGCCTCCACCGCCTTCCGGACTGTCCGGAATCTTCCCCAATCACCAGCATCCAGGCACTCAACTGGGATTCCAAGAGACCTTATGGCCTCCGCCACAGGCCCCTCGGCATAAAGCGTCACGACGTGCGCCTCCATCCCCGAAGACAGGTGCGCAAGCCTGCTAGCCAGCACATTCTCCGTGCCGCCGCAGAAAAGATCGTCTATGAAAATCAAAACCTTCAAGATATAGTCTCCAAACTTGAAAAATATGCCGTCGGGGCATCCAGAACAACAGCCAATGAGTTTATACCGCTGAGAAACATATTTCAAATTTTTTTCATTTTCTTGCTCACAGCTTTTGTAAACTCGGACGAATGCACTAGATTACGCCTTTTCAAAAGCGGTATTTAGGTGGAAACAATATGTTGAGCAAGCGCAATTTGGTGTTCCTTGGCCCACCGGGCGCAGGGAAGGGTACAATAGCCCAGATCCTGTCAAGAGACAGCGGACTGATACACATTTCCACCGGTGACATCTTCAGGAACGAGATCGGCAATGGCACGGAGCTGGGGATCAAGGCAAGGGAATATGTGGACAGCGGCGGCCTCGTCCCCGACGATCTGGTGTCGGAAATGGTCGGAGCCAGACTTTCAAAGCCAGACTGCGCCTCAGGATTCATCCTCGACGGTTTCCCAAGGACACTCAACCAGGCCGAGCTGCTCAAGCCCGTGCTGGAGAATATCTGCAAAAGTTTGGACTGTGTGGTCAATTTCGTGGCGCCGTACGACCTCCTTATACAGAGACTAACCGCCAGGATAATCTGCAGCCAGTGCGGCACAAACTACAACAGACTCTTCTCCCCACCATTGAAGGATGGTATATGCGATCTCTGCCATGCCACCCTCTACAGCCGCCCGGACGACTCTCTCGAGACCGCCACGGACAGGCTCAGGATATACAAGGAGCAGACCGAGCCTCTTGTCGAGTACTACTGCAAGGAGGGTGTTCTGGCATCGGTTGACGGTTCACAGAGCAAGGAGATCACCTATCCAATGGTTCTGGAGGTTCTTCGTTGACCATAGGGAGGAAATATGTACTCCATTCGGAGGATGATATCTGCGGAATACGCAAGGCCGCGAAAGCCGCGGCATCGGTCAGGCAGAGCCTCTGCGAGCTTGTCAGGCCGGGCATGACCACAGGCGATGTCGACAGGATGGCGGCGGGGCTCCTGTCCGCGGCGGGAGGGGCAAGCGCGTTCCTGGGGTACAGAGGATTTCCCGGGATCCTGTGCGTCTCGGTAAACGACGAAGTTGTGCATGGCATTGGAACCGCAGACAGAAGAATCCAGCCAGGCGATCTGGTCAGTGTTGACGTGGGGGTGAAGCTACAAGGCTACATCGGCGACACCGCCACAAGCTTCATCGCCGGTGGGCTAGAGCCTGATGAGGATGTCAAAAGGCTCATGGCAGGGACTCTCGAGGCACTTGATCAAGGGATCAAGGCGGCTGTACCCGGCTCTTGCGTGGGGGATGTCAGCGCAGCGGTTCAAAAGACCGCCAGAAAGCACGGCCTGGGAATCGTCAGGGATTATGTTGGCCACGGTTGCGGTAAAAAACTGCACGAGCCGCCGGAGGTGCCTAACTTCACGAGCCGCGACAAGGGGGTGACCCTTCGCCCGGGGATGGTCCTGGCCATCGAGCCGATGCTGAATCTGGGAAAGGGCAATGTTGTTGTTGACAGGGACGGATGGACCGTGCGTACCAAAGACGGCAGCCTTTCCGCCCATTTCGAACATATGGTTTTGATTACCAATTCCGGTCCGGAGATTTTGACATGGCCAAAGATGTGATTACAGTCGAAGGTGTCGTAAAAGAGCTGCTTCCCAACACGATGTTCAAGGTGGAGCTGGAGAACAAGCATGTAGTGCTCGCCCATATCAGCGGCAAGATGCGCTTGCATTTCATCCGGATACTGCCGGGGGACACCGTCGTCATGGAGATGTCCCCATACGATATCAACAAAGCTCGTATAACCTACCGCAAGAAGTAAGTCTGTGACGGCATACGCGCCCTTTTCAAGCCCCGTCTCTTGACAGCCCAGGGGCTCTGCTGCTTTTTCAGGTATCCTATGAATGAGACAAACGACACGAGTGCCCTTGACCGGGAGTCACATTCGCATTGCACCCCAGAGCCACTTCCAGAAAACTGCATGCCTTGCAGTCGTGGGGACGGGAATCCTGCGGATTGTCCCACCCTCTTTGTAGCCGACCGATGGATCGCCCCGGCACTCGCAACCACCCTCATCGCATATCTGGCATCCTCTCTGCTTTCCCTGCTCGCATACGAGGTCGCATCCTCCCTGCCAATCCCGGAAGTCGTGTCAAAATCAATCGCCATAATGTCAATGCCAGTCTGCATGATGGCTGCCGTTTTGCTGGCTTACTCCATGTTTTCTGGAGGCGAGCCATTTCTTCAGGCCTTCCGGATAGATAAATGGAGATGGCGCTACATCCCAACCGCCGTCGGCCTCGAGGCTGTGTGCTTCATCCCGCTGGCCCTCGTCGGAGTTCTCTCATTGAAGGCCACCAAATTCCTGAGGGACAATCTCGCCCCGGAATGGGCACACCACCTCCTCGAGTCATCACAGCAGTTCAGGGAATTCCTCCTAACCATGGAGTGGGGCATGTTTGTGGTCATAGCCATAGCCGCCGTGATTGTCGCACCCATACTTGAGGAGGTTATCTTCAGAAGAATCCTCTTCTCCTTCCTGTCGTCAAGAATCGGCATCCCTGCCGCATTCTTCGCCGCATCATTCATCTTCGCCGCAATACACCTCAGATTCTCCGACATCCCCACACTCTTCCTCCTCGGATGCATATGGCAGGCTGTATTCTTGTACCATTCCTCACTTTACCCGGCCATCATTTATCACGCATTCCACAACCTCGTCGCAATCTCGCTCCTGGCATGCATGCGGCTGGGACTACTGACTAGATAATCTCGGCGGAAGTCTTTCCGCAGGAGATTATCCACTGGAAGTCGCATTTCAAATTCCCCATTTTTCTTAATTTTTTTCTTCTGAGGATCACGGCAAGCATTTCTCGTCCTACCTGGGACTTGCACCCACCCCGTTCTCGAGTGGAAGGATGTTCAGGGAGCAAGGCATCAGCAAACAGGGGAACCCGGAATTGCGTCGGCTTGCGATTCAATTGGCCTGGTTGTGGCATCATTAGTGGGCATACCTGCCTAGTCTGTCCCGACCGCGACGGCGTGGCATTCGCGCCAAAAGAGCTTGCCGCCCAGAGGGTTGGGGCGGAGGCACGGCATGCGCCACGGCGAAATGGCGGGCACAGACAGC
>CAZANS010000229.1:0-4292 GCA_964486565.1 uncultured Victivallales bacterium | reverse complement strand
GACTAAGCAGGTATGCCCACTTCCGCATCGGCGTGGCCTCGCATCCAAAATGGCACGCCGCGCGGGCACGGGGAGTTTTGAAATTGGCTCGTCTGACAATAATTTTTTAGGATGCCGGACTTTACGTTCGATGCTGCCTGACTACGAGTGGCTGGACACCGAGTCTAGAAGGATGCTCGACTCGCATTCCGATGACTGCCCTGCCTGCCGCCAGCTAAAGCAACTCGTGCTGGGAGAGGACAACTCCCCGTGGATCATGCTCTCGCCCCCCACCGACCTGAGCGCCGGCATAATGGGCAGGATCAAGGCGCAGACCGCCGCTCCTCTGCCGAACAAACAGTGTAACATAACCCTGCCCGCCATGCTGGCCGTCATGCAGATGGCCGCCATCCTGATTTTCAGCTCCGAAACCGTCGCCAAAGGAGCAGATCTGCTTCTCGATGCCCTATATGCCGCGGCAGCCATGCTCTCCGGGTTTGCCGCCGAGACCCTGACCCTGGCGGAAATGGAGCTTTCAGCACTGCCGGAGCTGTCCTCGGCACCCGACATCTCTTCTGCCCTCGTGGCCTCGATCTTGTTCACTATCGCCACCATGCTTTTTATCAAAGCCAGAGAGTTTTTCCGCACATGAGCACAGCAAACGTATTGAAAAGATCCCCCCGCTTGGCACTCTGTATGCTGCCGGTATTCCTGTCAACGGCCTTCCGCAGCAAAAACTCTGCGTGGCTGGTCGCATTCCTGGCTCTCTGTATACTCGTTATGCTCGCCGCGGTCGGTTGCCTTGCACTCTCTCTCATCATCTCTGTGACCAAACCAGAGATTATACGTAAAAGCACCGCATTCGCCAGAGGCTTCACATTCAGAAACCTCCTCGCTGGATGCCTCGTATGGATCGCATACGCGCTGTTCGTTGTCACCGTCAAACGACTTCTCCCCTCTCCTGGATGGCAGTCTGCGTTGCTTACACTCCCTGTGTCAGCGGCCATATTCTCCTGCGCTTTTTTGGGATTCTCGATGCTCGCCCACAACCTCGGGGACAAAGTGCATGCCAACATCAACAACCCCTATCTCGGCTCGACCTTCATGTCGGTGCTGGCCGGCGGATCCCTTTTGATCATGGTAGGCTTCATCCCGTTCGCAGGTCCCCTGTGCATCGCGTTCTTCGGCATCCTCGGCACAGGACTGGCCTTGAGGACTTGCCTCGCCAAGACTTCACAGGGCGAAGGAAAGACTCATAAGGACAAGGTTGAGTCGTGAGCAGCGAAATTAGCAGAATGAGGCTGAAGAGGAATGTCGCGCTATGCTTTGCATCGTTGCTTCTCGCCGGTTTGGTCGTATACGGAGTCGTAAGTCCTGATCCCGAGGAGAAGATTGCCAACGAGCTCAAGGAGACCATGCTTTCCAAAGACCCGAAGGACATGACCCGGGATGAGAGGGACCAGATGCGCGATATGATCGAGCGCCTCAGCCCGGAGACCAGGAAGAGGCTCGTCAGGGAGGTCATGCGGGGAAGGCTCGAGCAGATGCGAGAGGAAACACAAGGCCTTTCAGAGGAGCAAAAGAGAGAGAGGGTGGACGAGGCCGTTAAAGGCATGCGCGAAAGATTCTCTAAAATGACTGCTGAACAGCGCTCCGAGACACGCGGGAGAATGAACACCCCCGAGGGTCGCGAAAGAATGGCCGAGGCTCTGGACTTCTTCTACAACGAGTTCACCCCGAAGGAAAGGCAACTCCTCGACCCTCTGGTGGAGGAGTTCACCATACAGATGGAAAGGAGATAGCGACTTGCGGATTTCGCAGATGTTTATGACCGAGTCGCTCGCCTGCCCAGGCCTACCCTGCCGCATGGCAGTGCAAAGCCAAGTTCAAAAAGCGTTCACGCTTATTGAGCTTCTGGTGGTCATCGGCATTGTCGGGCTGCTGGCGGCCATGATGTTCCCAGTCCTCTCCAAGGTCAGGATGGACGCGAAGAAATCATCATGCCTCAACAACCTGCACCAGATAGGCATAGCGGTCAACTCGTATGTGAACGACTACAGCGGATTTCTTCCGGTCTGCAAGAGAGTCCCGGACAGCCTCGAGGATCCATTCTCGGTCGTCAACACGGTCAAGATAGCAAGCCGCGACATCTTCTCATGCCCCGCCGATGAAAAACCTGAATACGACGGCATGACCTTTTTCCAGAAGCACGGCACCAGCTACGAGTGGAACACCTGGCTCAACGGAAGACTGATAGACAAGACGAAGATGAGCATGGGCGGGATAATCCTCAAGACCCCTCTGATGGGCGACGCGATGAGCTTCCATGGCGGGCTCGGAAGGAACTACCTGTATCCGGCAGGGTACGTGCAGAAATCCCTCGAAGAGCTGATAGAATGAGCATTGACACCTACCAAAGCCCCGCAGACAGCAGCATTGTCCTCAAGATCTGCGGCCTGACCAAGACATACGGCGGGGTCGCGGCGGTCTCGAACCTCGATATTGAGGTCAGGTCGGGTGCGATCTTTGGCTTCCTCGGCCCCAACGGTGCGGGGAAAACAACGGTCATCAAGTCCGTCCTGGGGCTCACCACCCCCGACCAAGGGACTATCGAGGTCTTCGGCAAAAGCATATTCTCCCGCAGAGGGGAAATCATGCAGGATGTCGGCGCGGTGGTCGAGGCACCCTGCCTTTTCCCGGACTTCTCGGCATTCGAGAACCTCCGCCACATAACCCGGCTGTCGGCCGAGATACCGGCAAGAAAAATCAATGAGACCCTCGATCTCGTGGGACTCGCCCATACCGGGAAAAAATATGTCGGCGCATTCTCTTACGGCATGAAGCAGCGTCTCGGCATCGCGCAGGCCCTCTTGCCGTCCAACAAGCTGATATTCCTGGACGAGCCGACCAACGGCCTTGACCCGCACGGGATCGTGGGTGTGAGAAACCTCATACGGAAGCTGCGCAGGGAGCTCGGTATAACCATCTTCCTCTCGAGCCATATGCTCTCGGAGGTGCAGCAGCTATGTGACCGCGTGGCCATAATTGACAAGGGCGTCAAGATTTGCGAGTCGCCTGTGGAGGATCTGCTCTCCGGAAGGGAGATCGTCGAGATCGTCGCCCGATACCCAGAAAAATTTGCGGACTTCGCGAAAAAAGAGAGTATCGAGATAGTCAGGGAGGGGAAATCGCAGAAATTCGACAACACCGTCTTTCTGGTCAAGGGTTGTGCGGAGGATATCCCGGGATACGCGAGGCGAATCGCCGCCGCGGATATAGACATTTTCCATATCAGTATTCATCAGCCTACACTGGAGGATATCTTTGTTGAACTTACGGGCAAAGGTCTCGGGGCTTCTGGCTCTGACAGATTTTGAGATCAGGAAACTGTTCCGCCGGAAGGTGGCGCATACGGGAATCATCGTGTCGCTCTTCCTGACCATCCTTAGCGCACTAGGAATCGCGATGAGGATGAACAGAAAACACAACGAGATGATGCTCGGCAGGCTCGTCTCAGAGATGATGAACGGGTTCGCCTTCTCGGAAACCGTGCTCCTGCCCGCGATCTACATGCTGCTGCCAATGGTCGTGGGCATCTTCTCGGCAATATCCTTCGCCGGCGAGTTCCAGGGCGGCTTCCTGCGCACCGTCGCCATAAGGCCCGTCGCCCGATGGCAGATCTTCTTCAGCAAGTTCATCGCCATGAGCGTGTACTCGTACATACTTCTGCTTATCCTTCTTGTCGTGAGCTACCTCACCGGATCTCTCCTCTTCGGCCCCACAGGCGACATAATCGTGTTCGGACCCGCCTTCCTCGGGAAGGGAGCCAAAATCTTCATCATGCCCGCCGAGATCGCGGCACAGCGCCTCCTCCTCTCATACCTCTTCGCAGGATACTCCCTCATCTCACTCTCCGCAATGTTCCTAATGTTCTCCGCTGTATTCAAAAAAACCGCCATCGCCACAGTATTCCCACTCGGAATATACTACACCAGCTACATCCTCGACGCCCTCCCATTCATGGAGAACCTACAGCGCTTCCTCCCAACAAGATACCTCATGGTATGGAAGTACGTCATGGCCGAGAACATCGCATGGGGCTCCATGATGCACGACGGCGCATTCCTCGGCCTCTACACACTCGCATATCTCGCCGTCGGCGCGATCGTGTTCTCACAGTCTGAGCTCTGATCAAAAATAACCAAATTCCAGGTCGCGGGTGGTTGAAATATACCCGGGGGATGTGATATCTTACCGTTTTCAAAACTCCCCGTGGCCGCGCGGCTTGCCATTTTGGATGCGAGGCCACGCCG
>CAZANS010000228.1:0-4314 GCA_964486565.1 uncultured Victivallales bacterium | reverse complement strand
GGCTCTCTGACAATCGTGGTGGATGAATTCGACGACAACGTCGCAAAGGCAACGTCAAACATCAAAAACCTGTCGCTCGTCAAAGCAACCTCTCTTAACGTATACCAGATACTGCACACTCAGAATCTCGTGTTCACAAGAAAGGCTGTCGAGCTTTTTATAGAAAGAATCAAATAGCTGTTAGCAAGACGGGCAAAAATCCCGAAGCAGGAGGTCCAATTTATGAAAAATCCATTTGCGATAGTCCAAACTCTCATGATAACTGAAAGAAGCATGGAGATGAAGGACGTCAACAAGTATATCTTCAAGGTCGCGACTGATGCAAGCAAGTTTGACATCCGCGACGCAGTGCAAAGCATCTACGAGGTCAAGGTGAGCTCGGTAAACGTCATGAACCGCGCAGGTAAGATTAAAAGAGTCGGAAAATCTGTCGGAAAAAGATCAAACTGGAAAAAAGCCGTCGTAACTCTATCCGAAGGCTCAATAGATATCATTTGAAAAAATCTCACAAGGTATAGATTATGGCTGTAAAAAAATACAATCCAACGTCGCCGGCAAGAAGAGGCATGAACGTCTCAGACTTCGCCGAAATCACATCCTCATCCCCTGAAAAAAAGCTCACAAAAGGCAAAAAAAGCACGGGAGGACGCAACAACAAGGGAAGGATAACCACTCGCTTCAGGGGCGGCGGCGCAAAACGTCGCCTGCGCGACATTGACTTCAAAAGAGACAAGGACGGGCTGACTGCTAAAGTCAAGACCATCGAGTACGACCCAAATAGATCCGCGAATATCGCACTCGTGGCCTACTCCGACGGGGAAAAGAGATACATACTTGCCCCGCTGGGGCTGAAGGTCGGAGATTCCATAATGAGCGGTCCAGATGCGGAGATCAAGCCAGGCAACACCCTGCCGCTGAATAAAATCCCCATCGGTCTCGATGTGCACAATATCGAGATGCGCCCGGGAGGCGGAGCAAAGCTGGTGCGTGCCGCCGGTCAACTCGCAGTTCTCCGCGCCAGAGAAGGCGCACATGTCCAGATCAAGCTCCCCAGCGGAGAGGTCAGGTTGATAAACGCAGACTGCAGGGCCACCATCGGGCAGGTCGGGAATGTAGACTTAATGCAGGTCAAGCTCGGGTCGGCAGGCAGAAAAAGACACCTCGGCAAAAGACCCCATGTCAGAGGCGTGGCAATGAACCCGGTTGACCACCCGATGGGCGGCGGAGAGGGCCGCACAAGCGGCGGAGGCCATCCCCAGTCCCCTTGGGGCCAGCTCGCCAAAGGCAAGAGAACTCGCAACAAACGCAAGTCTTCAAGCAGATTCATACTTGAACGGAGGAAAAAATAATGTCCAGATCTGTTAAGAAAGGCCCTTTTGTTGACCAGCATCTGCTCAAGAAGGTCGAGGAGATGAACAAGAGCGGGATGAAACGCCCGATCAAGACTTGGTCCAGAAGATCCATGATCACTCCAGATTTCGTCGGCCATACTTTCAACGTACACAACGGAAAGGCATTTATAAATGTCTTCGTCACAGAGAACATGGTCGGGCACAAGCTCGGCGAGTTCTCCCCGACAAGGCACTTCAAGCTGCACGGGGTCATCAGCGGGAAGTAACCCGGAAAAACAAACCCTGTGCCACGCGGAAAATACTCCGCTTGGCACAGGTTTTTTTTTGAAATAGGCTCTGTAAACAATCAGTGAACCAAGACTGTTGGTTCTGAACATGTCTGAACTGAAACGAGGTCAGGCCGTGACAAGCGTCAGTTGACGGTAGATGCCACGAAGTTCCTTCAGCGCCTCCTCATACCTGTCGCTGTCATGTTGAGATAGACGCTTCCGCGTCTGACATCCATCCCTCTCGAATATCTGCCCGGCAACAGCCGTCAGCTTGACCGCAGATTCAAGAAGCCCAGCCTCCGAATCAATATAGGACGCGCTTGTCTGATTGAGAACTCCGGACAACTCGGCTGGAAAACATGAACTTATGCCGGTTTCCCGCCTAACCATCTCACGAGCCTCAAATATAAGGCTGGAAGCGTGCATTATATGCTTCAACAGCCGCAAATAATCCCCAATTAAATCGGGACTGTCATCGTTGCCCATGATTGCCCTCTCATGCGACTTCAGCGCAAGATTCAACAAGGACATCAAACGAGTGTAGCCCCGACTTCGCTCCTCCGTAGGCACACCCAAAAAACCACCATCAAGAAGAGACAACACTCCACCATAGGCGGCATCACGCTTCGCTAGCCAGTGAGGCACATTCATTTTCGACAGGTGAGTCCCCGAATGGGGCTCCTTGCCGATAAAGGATAGCTTCTTGAAAGTCCCCGTAATGGTCTCGAAGAATCCCTTTTCGGCACGGTCCTCAACCTGCCGGGTTATTACTTTTTTGCGAGGTAGATTTCCTTCTTCTCCTCAAGCATAAGACCTATCTGGTTCGAGTCAATAGGCTTGTACCCCTTCTTCGCAAGATCATCCAACAGGCCAAGCCACTGCTCATGGTTCCACCGGCCGTCGCTCCTCTTCACGAAGTTCATCAGAACAGACGACTTCGCGAGCTTCTTCAGATTCATTTCCTCTTTGCTTGCCATAGCTCACTCTCCTTTGTCCAACACTAAATTAAACCGTGGCAGACCAATTCATACCACAGCGCAAAACACAAAATTTCATTTCCCCTAAATTGCTCTGCTCTCAATGCAAAAGTCGCTCATACCCCAATCTCATAGTCAGGCGCGTGAAGATTAGGCAGCTTCATCTTAACTCCTCGGTTCTTCGGTATCACAGACAGCCACGTCTTGCACCTCTCGTCAAGCGTTATCACATGGAAACGCTTCTCGTCATCATCACGGTTGTAGCCTATCACTGTACCACGCTCCAGTGTCACATGCTTGTCTATTATCGCGTTCTTTACGCGGCAGTTCTCCAGTATCTCGACCTCGTTCAGCAGAATGCTGTTCATCACGGTCGAGTAGCTGTGAACACGCACAGAGTTGAAAAGCACTGAATCCAATACCGAACTGCCTGAGATTATACACCCGTCGCAAACAAGTGAGTTTATCGCCTTGCCTATCCGGGGCAAACCCTCAGGGCTAACGTCCTCGTTGTGAACAAATTTCGCAGGAGGCAAACTGAAGTGGTAGTTGTAGATCGGCCAGTCCTCGTTGTACAAGTCAAGCTCAGGCGATGGCATCCTAAGATCCATGTTCGCATAATAGTACGATTTCAACTCTCCTACATCCCGCCAGTACGGCAGACCCTTGCCCCCTGGGATTGAATTCAGATGAAAGTTGTAGGCGTAGAGTTTCCCAGTAGAAACTATCGAGGGCAAAATGTCCTTCCCAAAGTCATGCGAGCTTTCTGCCATATCGGCATCCCTGTTGACAAGCGCTGTCAGCTCCGCGGCGTTGAAAATGTAGTTCCCCATCGATACCAGCGCCTTGCCCGGATCCGAGGGCATCGGCGAAGGATCCTTAGGCTTCTCCTGGAAACCTATGATCTTCCCAGCTTCATCATCCTGGTTCACCCCGAACTGCGATGCCTCCGAAATCGGGACGGGGATGGCGGCAACAGTGGCAAGAGCCTTATTCCTTATGTGGAAGTCAACCATCTGGCTTATATCCATCCTGTAAATGTGGTCCGCTCCGAAAACAGCAACAAGGTCAGGCAAAAAATCCTCGATGAAATGTATGTTCTGGTGTATAGCGTCAGCCGTTCCGGAATACCAAGACCTGTCCGAAGTCTGCATCTGAGCCGGTATCGGGATAATGAACCGGCCGCGACCCTGTGAACTGCTTATGTTCCAGCCGTTGATTATATGCTCAGTAAGGCTCTGCGAACGAAACTGCGTCAGAACAAATATGCTCTGGATGCCGCTGTTAACGAAATTACTCAGGACAAAGTCAATTATCCTGAACTTGCCGCCAAAAGGCACTGCAGGCTTCGCCCTTTGCTGGGTCAAAGGGAAAAGACGCTTCCCCTCTCCCCCAGCCATTATCATTCCCAATACTGACTTTTTCATATGCACCAGCTCGAAAATCCCTTGAAGCTTTTGGTCGCTCTCAACAGTTACACACTTAAATTACTAGGGTTCGGCGCAAAGTCAAACGAGTTTTGCAGTTTTAACTTAAAATTCACGATCTTAATCCCATTGACCCTTGATTAATCATCAAACATAATTAGATTTAAACTCGCTGGAAACGTAGATATTCAGTAAACCACGCCGCAGGTGGGGCTGAGACACTCGAGACTGTCCAGGCGGGCCCCAGACGAACGGGGTTTGATGGATATCTACAGGAAAACGCTAGGTC
>CAZANS010000227.1:0-4325 GCA_964486565.1 uncultured Victivallales bacterium | reverse complement strand
GTTGTTGGTTGTTGGTTGTTGGTTGTTGGTTGTTGGTTGTTGGTTGTTCCACCGACCACCGACCATCTGGTTGTTGGTTGTTGGTTGTTCCACCGATTACCGACCACCGATCACCGATTACCGACTTAGGATGAATCCCAGCAACCTCCCGGCATGCCCCTCCCATGTGTAGTTCTCAGCGGCCACAGCCGCGCTCTTCCTCCCAAGCTCCTCAAGCTCAGCAATTGGCCTGCGGACAAACTCCAGAATCTTCCCCGCAATCGCCCCGGAAGTGCATTCCTCGATAAGCAGTTCATCCGAGACCTTGGAAAGTATCTCCCGTGTCGCCCCGACATCTGTCCCGACAACAGGCAGCCCACTGGCCATAGCCTCGACAGTGGAAAGCCCAAAGCCCTCAAGATGCCGCGTCGGCATGACAAAGATATCCGCACAGCGATAATGCTCCGAAAGCCTCACTCCACCTACATGACCCGTGAAGATCACGCTGCCGGAAACTCCCTTGTCAGCAGCAAGTTGCCGCAGATCAGCCTCCATCACTCCGCTGCCCGTCACAACCAGCTTCAGCCTCCCACGGGTCTCCTCCGCCATCTCACAGACCCCGGCAAAGGCCTCGATCAGCACGTCCACACCGGTGCGCGGGACAAGACGACGGGTCGTCAGAACAACAAAATCATCCTCAGCAATACCCAGATCGCGTCTTATCCTAGCCTTCTCATCCCTGCTTGCAGCAGGAAAGAACTTAACACCGTCAGCACCGCCAGGAATCACAGCATGAGGCTTGACAGAAACCCCTGGATGCACACCCAGCATCACATCACGCATGGACTCCGACAAGGTGACAACCTTGCTGCAAAGCCCAAGGTACTTCCCCTCGTGCCGACGCCTCACAGAAGACATCATCACCTCCAGCGGGCAACGAGGCATCCAGCCACCACCTACTCCGCAAGCCCTCCCACGCAGCAACTCATACTCCAAATGCCAAGGCGAATGAAAATAATATACCTTCGGAACATCAAGCCTCCTAAGCAGACCCGACAACCCGAACGCCGCCGAAGAACAGTGCAGAACCACCACATCAGGAGCCCCCTCGGAAATATAACCCTCAAACAAGCCCCTTATCGAACGCCTGTAGTGAAGCAGCCTCCTCAGCTCCCCCCCAGCTACATCCCTGTACGTCCTGAAATCAATCCCCCCGCTGTCACTGGCAGATATCGCAGAAGGCGAACGACAAATCGCATCAACACTATGTCCCAGACCCACCAAACCCCTGCCAACCTCAAAAAATACCCTCCCGGCACCACCAGAATAACCTCGACCAAAAATGTCCGTCAATACAAGAATTCTCAAGGTAAACTACCCCTTCATCTCTATAACCCGAAACGATCCCCACAAATTACCCAATGCACCGACAACAAGATAAATAAAAAAAAAGAATTGAAACGTGACAAGGGATAAACCCATCAGGAAGCAAAGCCTTAAAACCCTGTAGAACAACCCTCGACGTGCCTTGAAATCCTTTGTGAGCCCCCAGTCCAGCTCGAGGATCATCTCAGGGTGAGTCCGTCGCACTATCGCCGAGTTCTTGCCCTTGTTGAACGCCATTTTTGCGAATTTCGCAAATGTCTCGGGCATGGGGTGGTATGCCCAGCATTGAGGGACGACGCAGACTCTGTATCCTGCCTGCCTCACCCTGTGCCGCAGATCCGGGTCGGTGCCGGAGACAATGTCAGGATTCTCCATGCCGAGTTCACGGAAAAGCTTCGAAGGCATGCACAGGCACATATGCGACACCATGTCGCTGTCAACCATGGTTTTCTGCACCGGGAAGAAGTTTCGAGGCACTTGCTTCGCCGCCGCCTTCTGCCACCAGCTTAAGCCTTCCGGGACAAGTTGCGAGGGGCCTGCCATGCCTACAGGCTTGTCGCCATCTGGCACCCCCCTCAGAAAAGGATCTAAAAGACTCTCGATAACATTGTCACCGCCAAGCGAAACGTCGTCGTCAATGAAGACAAAGAAATCCGAATCCTTGGCAGCCCTCTCAACTCCGATGTTCCTCGACTTCCCGTTGGGCGAGACACCCTCGACCACAATCACCTCGGCCGGCTTGAGAGTCTGGGATTCAAGCTCGTGTTTGAGCTTCTCGACGTTCCCGCCCCTGCAACCGTCGAGCGACGGGATTATCACAGACACCTTGTGTTCTTTTCCGCCCATCGCAGTCAGTATCCCCCGAAGAGGTCGGGCTGCACAGGCACGGGCTCTTCCCGGGGTGCCGCCTCAAGCCTGTTCAGATGGTTGTAGTAAAGTATCATTAGAAGCGCCACAACAAACCAGAAGACCTCCATGTTCATTATCGTGTAGAAGTTCTCTATGCTCCAGGCATGCACCAACTTCCCGACATGCCCCCCCATAAAACCACACGCCAGACCCTTGGTGAAGTTGTCGTCGCTCATGAAGAAAAGCGACAGCGCAGCGGCGAACACCGCAAGATTCATGTACAGAAAGACAAGCGTGCCAACTATCCCAGTCTCGTGAAGCTCGCGGACATACTGGCAGTCATAAGTCGCAAGCGGGATGGATCCCACACCGTGCCCGAATATCGGACGCTTCATGATCACAGGGATCCCGTTGATCCATGCCATGTATCGGGCATTGAACGATGAGTCCCCCTCCGGGCCGTGCTTGGCGACGTCCGCGATTGACTCGAACTGGTGCCCGATGTCCCCGGTATGCTTCTGCCCAAGTATCTGCGCCCCGTGGGCGAACTTGTTGTCAAACCTCTCGACAATCACCAGCCCGACTATGTAAAGGAAGAACAACGTACCGCCCACGACAAGAAACAGCAACGCCCTCTTGCTCCGCGAAAAGTACACAACTGTCGCCACCGCAGGGGGTATGCTCAAATACGCACCCCGCGACTTGGTCATAATAAGCGCCGTGGCAGAAAGCCCGAGCACAAGCATGTAAAGCAAGGAGTGCACTCTGTTCTGTGAGTATATCAACAATCCCATGAAGACCCCCCCCGCAAGCAGATAGAAAGAAGCCAGCGTGTTGGCCCTGCCGAACCCGGAAGTGGCTGTTGCCCCACCCCCGGTCAAGCCGGAAAGCGGGAACAGAAAGAACTGTATCGCACCGACTATCGAGATGAATATCGTCAGCCCGATAAGAACATCCGTAGCAATCTTCACCTCATCGTCGGTCTCCATTATATTCAAGGTCATGAAAAATATCCAGAAATACTCAAGGCGCTTCATCGTGAAAAGAACCCCCCCCTCGTAGGCTGCAAAGTCCCCTGGAGATAGCCTAGTATCGTGGAAACCACTATCGCCAGGGACATGAAAAGGATCGGCATGTTCACCGGAACGTCCTTGAACAGGGACAAAGACCTTGTCTTCGCCCGGTTGAGCAGCCACCCGCCAGTGACGATTAGCAGCACTATGTCCTCCAAGCGTATCGTCGTCGAGCGCTGATCAAAACCAGTCTGTGCTGTCCCGTCACTGATCTGCATGTCCGTGGAGATCAGCATGAAGAAAAGCATCACAACCAGTCCGGCACGCGGCTTGAAGAACGACAGCATCGCCAGGCTGACCCCAAGCAGCAACACCACAGGGAAGTAGGGATTCTCAGGCGAGAAACTGAGAAAGTTCCTGGCCTGCTCGACTGCATCTTGGGCAGACAGGCCAAAAGGCAGCAGAAAAAACGCAGGAACAAGCAAGTACCTCAAAATGTTAAGCCTGCGCATCCGACTTGTCCTTATAGCACGGTTGTTGTTCGTTCCATCATGAATGACACCTAAATCTATACCGCATGGAAGGTTTTTTCAACCTCTATCGCTTCCCCCGCTTGATTTGCTATAAAATTACCCAATCTTTCACCCGAATCTCTCCGGAAGAATAAATCCAATCAATTCATTTCCCCGCGAATAACGCTAATAAACGCTAATAAGAAAAGAATAAAAACTTTTACCACAGAGGCACCGAGAAGAAAGAGGAGATTACTCAATTCCATTCCCGTTGGCACGGGAATATAATTGAGTAATGGTTCTTCTGGAGTTCTGAAGTGCTCAAGTTCTAAAGTTACCGATCACAGATTACTATCTTCCGCGTCGCCCGTAATCGTGAACCGGTTTGCGCAACCCAATGTAGCTCAAGCGTCCCGCTTGAGAATATCAATCGCAACCGGGACGGTTACGCTACATTTCAGGATGGACACCGGGTGGGACAAATACGGGGTCATGAGGTCACGGAGTCCCGAGGTCAAGACTCTGCAAAGGAATACGGAAGGGGTGGAGATTATGTGGAAAGATTAAGGCGAAAGATCAAGGGAAG
>CAZANS010000226.1:0-4338 GCA_964486565.1 uncultured Victivallales bacterium | reverse complement strand
GCGAGGCCACGCCGATGCGGGAGCGGGCATACCTGCCTAGTCTGTCCCGACCGCGGCGGCGTGGCATTCGCGCCAAAAGAGCTTGCCGCCCAAAGGGTTGGGGCGGAGGCACAGCATGCGCCACGGCGAAATGGCGGGCACAGACAGCTTCGGGTATGCACCAGCCATTTCGCCGCACCGTCTGCCGCGCCTGCGCTCCCAACGCGGTTCACGCGGAGTTTTGAAACTGGCTCAGTGCTTAATCATCCAATTTTTTTTATTGCTGTAGGCGCTTTGCATGCTATAGTTGAGTTTGGTGGGGCAGTAGTTCTGCAGGATTAGCTTGGTACACACGATCTATGGCTGTCAAGAAGAAGTTGAGGAAGGGATTCACGACGGGGGCCTGTGCCGCGGCGGGAGCCAAGGCTGCCTGGATGCTGCTCAACGGTCAGACTCCGCCGCCGGACCTGGATGTCCTGTTTAAGGACGGTAAGAGGAGGGGGATCAAGCTTGAGTCGGTGGGGAGGCATGGAGCGGGTGTCAGTGCGGAGGTGATCAAGGATGCCGGGGACGACCCCGACGTGACTGACAAGGCGTGCATCTGGGTGAGTCTGGAGGAGTCGGGGAAATCTGAGATGTCGCTGTGTGATCATGTGATTGAGGCTGGGGGTTCTTTTTTTATCCTTCGCGGCGGTGCGGGGGTGGGTCTGGTCACCAGGAAGGGGCTGGCTGCGCCGGAGGGCAAGTGGGCGATAAACCCCGGCCCCTTGAAGATGATATCGGACAACTTGCTGGACTGTGGAGTTGTGCGGGATGGAGTTTTCCTGATAGAGATATCGGTGCGGGACGGCGACAAGATCGCCGAGAAGACGCTGAATCCGGTACTCGGGGTGGTGGGGGGGATTTCGATACTCGGGACGAGCGGGATAGTGGTGCCCAGCTCGAACAAGGCGTATGTTGAGACGATACGCATCCTTCTTCGGGGTGCCAGTGATGCTGGTTTGAGTCATGTGGCGCTGTGCACGGGTGGCAGCACGTCGGAGGCTGTTAGGGAACTTTATCCCGGCCTGCCGGAGATCGCAACGATAAGGATAGCGGATTTTATCGGGGACTCGCTGAAGTATGCTGCCGCACGGAATTTCGAGAAAATAACAGTTGCCTGCATGGTCGGGAAACTCCTGAAGTACGCACAGGGGCACAAGAACACCCATGCGCATATCGTCAGCCAGAGTTTCCCCTTGCTTGCGAAGTTAGCGAGATCTCTGGGGGCTGACGATTCGCAGGCGGAGGCATTGGAGGACTCTAGGACGGTCAGCGAGGCGCTGTCGCATGTGGATGCGGAAATGCGCGGAATGCTTCTTGACAGCTTGGCGGGAAAGGCTCTATTTAACTTCCGTGAATGGACTGGGTCTGAGAATATCGAGATTGTCGTGTTCTCCGCCGGTAGGGAAGCACTGCTTCGTAAAACATTGTGATTGGCAAGAGAGAGACCGGATGAGGAAAAACAGGATCAAGGTAGTAGGCTGCGGCATCGGGGATCAGAGCATTTCTGAAGATATCCGTGGGATAGTCGAGAGTTCTGACATCCTTGCCGGAGGAAGGAGGCTGCTAGAGTTGTTCCCTGGATTCAAGGGGCAGAGAAAACTCATATCCTCGGATGTCAATAAACTCCTCGGAGAGCTTAAAAGGCTCTCCAGGGCAAAGAGTGTCACGGTTCTTGCTTCGGGGGACCCGTTGTTTTTCGGGATAGGCGGGACGATGTCGGGTCATTTCGCGGCGGACGAGCTCGAGGTCATCCCGAACATATCGGCGATGCAGTCACTTTTTGCGAGATTCGCAATCCCTTGGGAGTGCGCGAGGTTTTTCAGTGTCCACGGGAACAAGCGGATAAATCTTCGGGCGGCGCTGTCGTCTCCACTGGCAATCATCTACTGTGACAGCGTTACAAGCGCCTCGTCTCTGGCGGCAAAGATAGTCGCCCGCTTCCCCGAGTCCAGAAACCGGCCTGCGATATTCGCAGAAAACCTCGGCATGGCTGGAGAAAGGGTGTTGGAGTCCACTCTCGGGCGGATTGCCAGGGCAAAGGCTGGTGGGTTGTCGGTGCTTGGGCTGCTGCCTTCCGATGGCATCTCTGACCCGGGGATTGCGCTCGGGCTGCCGGATGATGAGTTTGTCCACGAGAGCAATATGATCACGCATCCGGAGATAAGGGCCGTGGCGGTCTCGAAACTTAGACTCGGTCCTGGGGTGATGTGGGACATCGGGGCAGGCAGCGGGTCTGTGGGCATCGAGGCTGCCTGCATCTGCCCCGAACTGGAGGTGCACGCCGTGGAGGCAAAACCTGGCAGGGCGGAGCATATAAGATGCAACGCGGAGGAATTCGGGCTGTCGAGATTTTTCATCCACGAGGCTGACTGCCTGAAGGCTATGTCGAAGCTTCCCCGTCCGCGTAGTGTATTCATCGGCGGCGGCGGGGACGATATAGCCAGGATCCTCAAGAAATCTTTCGACAGGCTGCTTGATGGAGGGCGGATCGTGGTGGCCGCGATTCTGCTGGAGACCCGGGCGAAACTGGTGAAAGCGCTTCTAGGTCATTTCCTGGAGGCTGTTTCGATATCCGTCAGCCGCTCCAAAAACGTCCAGGGGAAGAGAATCCTCAAGGCCGATAACACCATCGAGCTCTTCGTTTTCGAAAAAAAGACGCGGAAATGAGAAAATCCGGCACAAAGAACAAAGTCTTGATCGCCGGCGCGGGACCTGGGGCGGTGGATTTGATAACCCTAAGATGCCTGAACGCGCTCAAGGAAGCCGACCTGGTCATCTACGCGGGCTCGCTGGTCAACCCGGAGATATTGCGATATTCCAAGGCTGGCTGCAGGATATTGGACAGTGCCACGATGTCGCTTGAGGAGATAGTTTGCGAGATTCGCAAGTCCTTCATGAGTGGGGGGAAAGTTCTTCGTCTACATACCGGGGATCCGGCTGTCTACGGCGCCACGGCGGAGCAGATGATTGAGCTGGACAGGCTGAAGATACCGTATGAGATCATTCCCGGTGTCAGCTCTGTGTTTGCCGCCGCTGCCGCGTTGAAGACCGAGCTTACCACGCCTGACATCTCGCAGACTGTGATCCTTACTCGGCAGGCGGGCAGGACACCTGTGCCCCGCGGGCAGGAGGTGAAGAACCTCGCCAGGCACAAGGCCACTTTGGTGCTCTTCCTTTCCGCGCCGCTGATGGACGAGCTTGCGGATGACCTGATCTCCGGCGGATACCCCAAAGAAACCCCTGTGGCTGTAGTCTACAGGGCATCATGGGAAAACCAGAGGATTGTGAGGGGAACCCTTGCGGATATTCCTTCGAAACTAAAAAAGGCAACGATCAGCCGTCAGGCGATAATCTTCGTCGGGAACGTATTGGACAAGCGCAACTGGAACCGCTCGAAGCTGTACGACGCCTCTTTCGCGCATGGCTACCGTGGAGCAACTGCATCCGGCCATACCGATGCGGCGGGAGTTGACTGCACACAATCCTTCAATGGAAGCGTGGCGGTCTATGCCCTGACGAGTGAGGGAGTCTCGACCGCTGGAAAACTTGCCGGGGAGATCCCCAATTGCACCTCCTTTGTCCCGGCAAGATTCAAAAACATGCTCAAGGGGATCAAGGTCTCCACGATCAAACCAGAGGGCTTCGGAGCGGCGATAAAAGAAAACTGGCTCCGCTTCGACGGGCACATATTCGTCATGGCCGCCGGAATCGTTGTCAGGCACATTGCACCGTTGATTGAGCATAAGGCGTGCGATCCGGCAGTGGTGGTATGCGATCAGGACGGGAATTACGCGGTGAGCCTCCTCGGCGGGCATATCGGCGGTGCCAACAGACTGGCTGAGGATACCGCCAGAATCTTGCGCGGGCAGGCAGTGATTACCACTGCCACCGACTCGAAGGGGCTGGTCGCGTTCGACGAGATGGCGGCCCGGGAGGGATTCGTGATTTCCAACCCTCCCGCGATAAAGAAGCTCAACACAATGCTGCTCGAAGGGGAAAAAATTGCAGTGGTGATTCCCAGAGGGCTGTATGACAAGTATTATTCCGGCAACAAAAAAATTGTGCTTTTCTCCAGTTTGGCGGCTGTCCGCAACGCCGGGTTCGCCGGTGTGGTGACGACCAGCAAGCCGGGTGTTGCCACCGACAGGATTCCGACCCTATACATTAAGAAGGTTAGGTAAAGGTTCACAGTTCACGGTTCACGGTTCACAGTTCACAGTTCAGGGTGAGGGGTTCAGAAGCCATCTGCTGGCGTGAGACCTCGCATCCAAAATGGCAAGCCGCGCGGCCACGGGGAGTTTTGAAATTGGCTCT
>CAZANS010000225.1:0-4356 GCA_964486565.1 uncultured Victivallales bacterium | reverse complement strand
CAAGACAAAGTACCAACTCCAGAACTCCAGAACTCCAACATCAGTCCTCGGCCTCATCACTTAGTCAATAGCGGGAGTTTGACCCCGCGCAGCCAAAAAATCTCTTGTTTTTTTGGTAAAGCTGTTAAAAAAGTCGCAGGATGAGCTATATTCCGATTCCGGCTTTTATGGAAGAGGTTTCATCGGATGGCGCTGGAGGTGAAGATGCATGTGCTTTTTGTATGCAGCGGGAACACCTGCCGCAGCCCTATGGCTGAAGGCTACCTGCGGCATCTTCTGGGAAAGGGATGCCCCGGCGGCATAACGGTGTCCTCCGCCGGGACTTTCGCCGGTGAAGACATGCCGCCTTCCAGACACTCGGTGGAGGCCTTGAAGGAGCACGGTATTGACATATCTGGGCACAGGAGCACGGGGTTGACCGTCGAGCTTCTTGAGAGGTCGGACTTGGTGGTGGCGATGACCAGGAGCCACAGGCAGCACATCGGGAGCCTGCTCCCCGCAGCTCTGGCAAAAACAAGGCTGCTGGCGGATTTCGCGAATTCATCGCATGACATACAAGACCCATTCGGGGGAAGCCGCGAGGACTACGGGTTCTGTTTCGAGGACATGCGCGGGCCTCTTGACAGTCTCTATGATGATATAACGCGCAGCAACCCCTGAGAAGGGAAGGAAACTGAAATGGCGAGGATAGTTGACTGGTTCGGGCAGAAGCTTCATATCGTTATCGGGACAGACCACGGGGGCTTCGAGATGAAAAACCATCTGATAAGAGTCTTGAACGACAACGGTATAACCACCTCTGACAAGGGTGCATACAAGCACGACCCTGAGGACGACTACTCGGATTTCGGTGCCGGCGTGGCGGCGGCGGTGGCGAAGGGCAACGCTAGTTGCGGGATACTTATTTGCCGTTCCGGGGTGGGCATGGGGATAGTGGCGAACCGTCTTCATGGCGTGCGCGCGGCGCTGGCCGGCAACGAGGATGCCGCGAGGACGAGCCGCAGCCACAACTGTTCGAACGTGCTGATCCTGCCGGGGGACAACCTTGACAACCAACAGGCCGAGCAGATAATGAGGGTATGGCTCGACACCCCGTTCTCAAACGAGCAGAGGCATGTGCGCAGACTCGAGAAGATCGAGTACGAGACCTACGACGAGATACCCTCGATCAGGCGTGTGGACCCCGAGATGGCGGCCTTGCTAGACAAGGAAAGGCGCAGGCAGACAAACGGCATCGAGCTGATAGCCTCCGAGAACTTCGCGAGCACCGCGGTGAGGGAGGCACAGGCCACCGTGCTCACCAACAAGTACGCCGAGGGCTACCCTGGCAAACGTTATTACGACGGCTGCGATGTGGTGGACGAGGTCGAGGAAGTGGCGCTCGACAGGGCGCGCAGGCTGTTCAGCGCGCAGTGCGCGAACGTGCAGCCGCATTCAGGCAGCCAGGCCAACATGGCCGCGTATTTCGCGCTGATCCAGCCCGGCGACACGATCCTGGCGATGTCGCTCGACCACGGCGGCCATCTTACCCACGGTCATCCGATGAACTTCAGCGGGATGCTGTACAAGGTTGTGCCCTACGGAGTGAGTAAGGATAGCGAACGCATAGACTACGACGAGATTGCGAGACTCGCAGAAGCCAACAAGCCAAAGCTGCTGGTCGCCGGGGCCAGCGCATACCCGAGGGTCATTGACTTCGAGAGGCTCAAGGCCATAGCGGACAGCGTAAACGCGAAATTCATGGTTGACATGGCGCATATCGCGGGGCTTGTGGCGGCTGGCATCCATCCCAGCCCCGTGCCATTCGCGGACATTGTGACCAGCACCACCCACAAGACCCTCCGCGGGCCGCGCTCGGGACTGATCCTATGCAAGGAGGAGTTCATCAAGGCTGTAAACTCAAAGCTTTTCCCCGGCCTGCAGGGCGGCCCGATGATGCATACCATCGCATCCAAGGCAGTGTGCTTCCAGGAGGCCATGAGCGAGGACTTCAAGCAATACCAGCGCCAGACTGTGAGGAATGCCGTCAAGCTTGCGGACGAGCTTTCGCAGTGCGGTTTCCGTATAGTCTCCGGCGGCACGGACAACCATCTCATGCTAGTTGACCTCAGGCCCAAGCACATCACCGGCAAGGCAATGGCATCCATACTTGACAAGGCCGCGATAACCGTCAACAAGAACATGATACCATTCGACCCGGAGAAGCCGTTCGTCACCAGCGGGATAAGGATAGGCACGCCCGCCGTCACCACGCGCGGACTCAAGGAGAACGATATGGTCAAGATCGCCGACTTCATCAACAGGGCCATCTCCGTCCAGTGCGACGAGAACGCCCTCAAAGCCATCTCCCAGGAGGTGAAGGCATTCATGGGCCGTTTCCCGATGCCAAGGATATGAGACTCGCTAATTGCATTGCCAGTGGGGGCATGCAATGGCACTCCCCCGCATATTGATGCAGGGCAACATGGAGGGATGCTGTCCTCAGCGTCCGGGTCTTTGTGACCGGTCAGTCTATCAAATTATGAAACGATCAGTATAAGTTAGGAGCATACACCATGCCATTGATCAAGCTTGAGATGTCGGGGGAGTGTACGCAGCAGGTCAAGGACGAGCTTTGCCTCGAGTTGTCGAGGATATGTGCCGAGGGCATAGGCAAGCCTGAGGCCTATGTCGCCTCCCTGGTTGTCTGCGGTGTCGCCGCCGCTTTCGGGGGGGAGCTTGCCGACTCGGCCTTCGTAGAGGTCAGGAGCATCGGCGGGCTCGGCAAAGAGGTCAACACAAGATTGTCAAAAATGATCTGCCATTGTGTCGAAGAAAAAACAGGTATCCCCGGCGGACGTGTGTATGTGAACTTCACAGATGTCCCCGCGTCGGCATGGGGGCATGACGGCTCGACATTCGGCTGAATTAACAAATACGGGATTGACAAATGACCAGAAAGACAAGCGTTGAAGATATGGAAGCCGCGCTCAAGGAGATGGGCGAGAAGGCGCTCGATGCCTCGCATGTGCTTGCAGTGATGTCCACCGGCGACAAGGACAGGTGCCTACTTGCCATGGCGGACGCGCTGGAGAACGAGGTCTCCTACATAATGTCCGAGAATTGCAAGGACATGGATGCCGGCGCGGCGAAGGGGCTGGGCAAGGCGATGCTGGACAGGCTGGAGCTTACGCAGGAGAGGATTTCAGCGATGTCGAAAGGGTTGCGGGAGCTTACCGCGCTCGAGGATCCAGTAGGCAGGAAGCTTTCCTCGGTAGTGCGTCCCAACGGTTTGATAATTGACAAGGTCAGCGTGCCTATCGGGGTGATCGGGATCGTCTACGAGTCGCGCCCGAATGTGACGGTTGACGCGGCAGGCCTGTGCCTGAAGGCCGGAAACGCCGTGATACTCCGCGGCGGCTCCGAGGCGCTCCACTCGAATCTCGCACTTGCACACTGCCTGAACCATTGCGGCGCACTCCCAGAGGGCGCGGTGCAGATTGTGCCATGGCCCAACAGGGAGGCAGTCGCGAAGTTGCTAAAGATGAACACATACATAGACCTCATCATACCCCGCGGCGGTGAAGGCCTCATAAAGGCAGTCGTCGAGCAGTCAACAATCCCCGTGATCAAGCACTACAAGGGCGTATGCCAGATTTTCATTGACGAGAAATGCGACCAGAAGATGGCGCTTGATATAGTTGAGAATGCGAAGTGCCAGCGCCCCGGCGTGTGCAACGCCGTCGAGAACCTGCTGATCCACAAAAATATAGCCGCCAAATTCGCCCCGGCGGTGGCGAAGCGACTTATGGACAGGGGTGTCGAGCTAAGGGGCGACAGCGAATTCCGCAACTATGTCCCCACGGCCGCCATGGCCTCCGAGCAGGACTGGTACGAGGAGTTCCTCGACCTCATCCTATCAGTCAAGATCGTCGAAAACATGGACGACGCAATCAATTTCATCCGCCGATACGGCTCGCGACACAGCGACGCCATCATCACTGACATCAAGGACAACGCCGAGAGGTTCCTCAAGGAAGTTGACTCCGCCACCGTATACGTCAACGCCTCCACTAGATTCACCGACGGCGGCGAATTCGGGATGGGCGCCGAGATCGGCATCAGCACAGACAAGCTACACGCACGAGGCCCAATGGGACTTCCCGAACTCAATTCATACAAATATCTCGTCTACGGCACAGGACAGATACGCTGAAAATCCGCCCCGCACCCTGCCAGACGACAGGAGAACTATACTCAAATTTCAGGATTTTTGCTGTTAAAATGCCAAAAATGCACTTAAACGACAATTGAAAAATAAACAGTGGAGCCAATTTCAAAACTCCCCGTGGCCGCGCGGCCTGCCATTTTGGATGC
>CAZANS010000224.1:0-4434 GCA_964486565.1 uncultured Victivallales bacterium | reverse complement strand
TCTGCCGCGCCTGCGCTCCCAACGCGGTTCACGCGGAGTTTTGAAACTGGCTCACTATAATTTGGATTCCGAGAAGATAGTCAAGACTGTCGAGAAACTGTCGCTCCGCATTGAGGAGCGCTTCCCCGGTTCCGGGCTTGGAAGGGTGTCGCGGGAGCTTCTCGATATATCCAGACTTGCCGGCAACCGATCGGAGGAAATGGCAAGAAGCCATGCAATCATACGCTTCCTGACCGGACTGCTTATTCTGATCATCGTGGCCGTCGTGATTATTTCAGTAGTGTCATTGCTGAACCTGCCCGCAGGAAAATACGGCAGCCTGGAGATCATCCAGGCAATGGAGGCGGGGATCAACAACAAGGTGGCCGCTCTCTATATCCGCGGTTTCGAGGATCCAGTCGCCGTCTCCGCCGTTAACGAGGTCGAGTCCCTTACCACCGCGCTCGCACGAAAAGTCTGGCAGAAGCTGGTAGTCATACATTCCCCGATCCCTGTTGCGCCACATGCGGAGACACCAGAATCCGAAAAGTCTGAAGCCAAACATAAATCTTAGGTGCATGTCGGCGTGCCGGCTGCCCAATAATAAAAATGCAGAGAACAAATTCGGCTTGATAAATCCGAAAAAAACATTAGATTCCCTTGCTTGTCCCGGGATATTCGTCTGCTGGCACGGAATCCGGTTTTTTGAATGGCCAGCGAAGGAGAGTGTAATGCTTGGGAAAAATGTCTTGATGGTCTGTTTTTGTGTGCTGTACCTGTGTCTGTCGGCTGTCGCAGATGCCCCAAGGGTGCTGTGCACCACTTTCCCGATCTACCATGCGACACGGAATGTCGTCCAGGGCAGGGAGGGCGTGGATGTCGGGCTCCTGCTGCCTGCGAATCTCGGCTGCCCCCACGACTATACCCTCACCCCGGCGGACATGCAGCAGATACAGAAGGCCGACGTGCTGGTAATCAACGGGCTCGGCATGGAGGAGTTCGTCGGGAGACCACTGCAAAGGGCCAACCCAAAGATCAAGGTGGTTGACAGCTCAAAGGGAATTCCCGGCTTCATCGAGCAGGAATGCCATCTCCATCATGACGAGGCAGATGGCGATGACGATGAAGACGAGGATCATCATCATCACTTCAACCCCCATCTGTTCGCCAGCCCTGAGATGCTGGCTTTGGTTGTCAGGAACATTGCCGAGGGGCTTTCTGGAGTTGATCCCGAGGGCGCGGGGATATACAAGGCAAACGCGGCAAAATACTCCGACTCGCTTGTGGCTTTGAGCGAGGATGTGAAAAAATTGAGGGACACGCTGGCAAACCCGAGGATCATCACCCAGCACGGGGCATTCGACTATTTTGCCAGGGATGCCGGATTGGAGATCGTGGCGACGATACAATCGCATCCCGGGCAGGAACCATCGGCGGCTGAAATGTTGGACCTGGTGGGAGTTGTCAAAGAGAAAAAGCCTGGCGCGGTATTCACCGAGCCGCAGTACCCGGCAAGGATCGCCGAGATGGTCGCCAGGGAGACCGGGATAAAGGTCGCAAAGCTCGACCCCGTAGCCAGCGGGCCGAAAAACGCACCCTTGGACTATTACATCAAAACCATGCGTAACAATATCGAGATGCTGAAAAAAACTCTCGGGACAAAATAAAGGGATTTTAAAACGGGCTGGAGAATGAGCGCATCCACTGAAAAACATGCTGTATTATATGACAATCTGAGCGTCAGGCTAGGTGGCGTAAGCATTCTCGAGAATGTCAGCGCAAAGGTGCCCATGGGAAGCAGCACTGCAATCATCGGCCCTAACGGGGCAGGGAAAACCACCATGCTGCTCGCTCTTCTCGGCGAAGTCCCATCCACCTCAGGCTCGGTAAAAAAAATCAATTCGGACGGCAAGCCTCCCAGAATCGGATACGTGCCGCAGAAACTGGCGTTCGACAGGGCAATGCCAATCACCGCACTCGAGTTTATGGTTCTCGGCACCCAACGCTCGCCCCTCTGGTTCGGCAGCCGCAGGGACAGCCGTGACAAGGCACTGGAGCTGCTCTCGATGGTTCATGCCGGTACCCTTGCCGAACGAAGGCTGGGCGCCCTTTCAGGAGGCGAGCTGCAAAGGGTCCTGCTTGCACTAGCACTCCAGCAGGAGCCGGATATCCTGCTCCTCGACGAGCCGGCATCTGGTGTGGACTTCCGCGGCGAGCATGTGTTCTGCGAGCTGCTCGAGAAACTAAGAGCATCCCGCGGTTTCACTCAACTCATGGTAAGCCACGATCTTGGCACCGTCACGCACCATGCAACGCATGTGATATGCCTTAACCGGAAGGTCGCTGCCGAGGGGCCGCCAAAATCCGTGCTCACCCCAGAGAACCTCTCCGCAGTGTTTGGAATCCATATGGGCCTCGTGGACTCAAAGGCCATGCCACAAAACAATGCCGCGACTTGCTCATGCAGACTATGCGAACAAGACAAGGAAAAGAACTCAAATGCCTGACATGTCGCCAATATTCGAGCTGATGCCACGGGTTTTTCCATTCGAGTGCATGCAGGCCAGATTCATGCAGACCGCCATGCTCGGAATCATGCTGCTTGCTCCGATGGCGGCGGCAATGGGCGTGCAGGTGGTGAACTTCAGGATGGCATTCTTCGCAGATGCAATCAGCCACTCCGCATTCACAGGTGTGGCTATGGGGTTGATCCTCGCATATGACCCCGCCCTCACAATGCCTGTGTTCGGAGTGCTCGTCGGGCTGGCCATCATGGCGACTCAACGCAGATCAAAACTTTCTGAGGATACCGTCATCGGTGTAATATTCTCCGCTGTGGTCGCCTTCGGGCTGGCGGTGGTCAGCAGGGACAGATCCATGGCCAGAGATATGCAGCGCTTCCTCTATGGCGACATACTTACGGTCACCGAGGGAGAAGTCCTGTTCCTCGCGGCACTGTTCCTGGTAGTCATGGGCTTCCAGGCATGGAGCTACAACCGCCTGCTCTATATCGGCATAAACCAGACACTCGCCAAGACCCACAGGATACGTATCGCATTTTACCAGTATATCTTTGCCGCGCTGCTCGCCTTGATAGTCGTGTTCTCTGTCAGGGCCGTCGGGGTCTTCATGGTCACCGCCATGCTAATAGTCCCTGCCGCCGCGGCAAGAAACATGGCCAGGTCCGCCGGCGCAATGTTCTGGTGGGCTCTCGTGGTAAGTATAGCATCGGCAATACCCGGGCTGATCATCTCCGCCCAGAACTGGGCCCGGACCGCCGCCGGAGCAACCATTGTGCTGATCGCATTCGTATGGTTCGCCGCAAGCATGCTCTACTCTTCCATGAGAGGCAGTACAAGGGCATGATATCCCTAAAAAAATCCCCCAATCACCAAATGATTAAATCCCAAAATCCCAAAATCTCCAAATCATCAAATAATCAAATCATCAAATAATCAAATAAGGAGGACACATGAAGTCGGTGGACGGAAAGAATTGCTCAAAAAATAAATTGCTCGAGCACGTGGGCAACATCGCACAGCTAGCCGCGGTCAGGCGCTACAGATTCGATGACGGCCCTGCCTTGAACATGCGCGCGGTAGAGGTCTCCAACGGATCGGGCCTCTCTTTCACCGTGCTCCCGGACAGAGGGATGGACATCTCCAGGGCATCCTTCAACAACGTCAACCTATGCTACCTCACCCCGAACGCCGAGACCCATCCGGCGTTCTACGAGTGCGACGGCGCTGGATGGCTAAATACTTTCAACGCCGGTTTGCTGACCACATGCGGCCTTTCACATTTCGGCCCCCCGGACATCCGCGACGGCGAGCCCCTGGGATTGCATGGAAGATTCTCCACCATCCCGGCAAGACAGTTCTCAGACAATTCCGCATGGGTAAATGACGACTATGCCATCAGGTTGTCGGGCATCGTCGAGGAGGCGAGGCTCTTCGGAAACAAGCTCAGGCTTACTCGCGAAATCCGCACCGTCGCCGGCGAAAACAGGCTATTCATCGAGGACTCCATCGAGAACTTCGGCAACAAGACATCAAGCTTCATGATATTGTACCACTTCAACCTCGGATTCCCGCTTCTCTCAAAGGAAGCGGTTTTGATGGTGCGTGCAAGCAAGTCCGAGCCCCGCGACAAGGCCGCAGAAAAGGGCTTCAAAAACATGCTTGCATTCCCGAAACCCTCAGCAAGCTACGACGAGCAGGTCTTCTTTCACAAAATGTGCCCCGACAAGCAGGGATTCACAAAAACAGAGCTGCTCAACCCGCGCTTGGGGATGTCATTATACCTGAAATTCAACACCGCCGAATTGCCATACCTCACACAGTGGAAAATGGCCGCGAAAGGCGAGTACGTCCTCGGCCTGGAGCCATGCAACACCCCGTGCATGGACCGCCAGTCCCTTATCGAAAGGAAGATGATGCCTTATCTCGAGCCCGG
>CAZANS010000223.1:0-4438 GCA_964486565.1 uncultured Victivallales bacterium | reverse complement strand
AAACCGGTTTTTTTATACTTCCCAATAGGCCCGGTTTATTTTTCCATACATGTTATAGCCGGCTGGCCCCACCGCCGGTGGAGATGTGGGTCATCTTGTCGGCCAGCCCGCTCTGGTTGACCGCGGCGACCGAGTCGCCTCCGCCGATTATGCTCACCGCGCCGCAGTCGGCAATCGCCCTGCAGACCGCCATCGTGGCCGCGGCGAAATTCGACATCTCGAAACAACCCATCGGGCCGTTCCACACGATGGTCTTAGCCTTGGCTATCTCCGCAGCGAATGCCGCGACGGACTTGGGGCCGATGTCGAGAGCCATCCAGCCTTCTGGTATATCGTTGCCGACGGTCTGAATCTGGGCGTCGTTGTCGAACTTGTCCGCGGCGACGTTGTCAAGCGGCAGAATGAAGTTCACCTTCTTGGTCTTCACCGCCTCGAGAATCTGCTTCGCCGTCTCGATCAGCTCAGGCTCGACAAGAGAGGCACCGACTTCGTGCCCCATCGCCTTGAGGAAGGTATAGGCCATGCCGCCGCCGATCAGAATACTGTCAACCTTGTCCATAAGATTGGTAAGCACCTCCAGCTTCCCGGAGACCTTGGCCCCGCCTATGACGGCCACAAAAGGCCTTTCAGGATTGAGAACGGCCTGCCCGAGATAGCGAATCTCCTTCTCCATCAGGAAACCGGCCACGCAGGTGTCAATGTAGTTGCAGATCACCGCGGTCGAGCCGTGCGCCCTGTGTGCCGTGCCGAAGGCATCGTTGACGTAGACATCGCCCAGCTTCGCAAGCTCCATCGCGAAGGCCTCCTGCCTGGCCTTGTCCTCGTCTGTCTTGACCTTCATGTCCTCTTCCTTGTGGAAGCGGGTGTTCTCGCATACCATCACCTCGCCTGGCTTCAAGGCCATAGCCATCGCCAGAGTTTTCTCGCCGATGCAGTCGGGCGCCATGGGGACATCCCTGCCGAGCAGCTTGGCAAGGCATGCGGCAGTGGGCTTAAGGCTGAACTCAGGCGTGGGCTCGCCCTTTGGGCGTCCAAGGTGGGACAGCAACGCAAGCGAGGCACCATTGTCGAGAATGTACTTGATAGTCGGCAGAGCAGCCGTTATCCTGGTGTCGTCACCGACATTGCCGTCCTTTATCGGGACATTGAAGTCCACCCTCATCACCACCCTCTTGCCCTTGAGGTCCACGTCTCTTACCGTCTTCTTGTCCATAGCTACATTCCTTCAGGTTGTTTATCTTAATGAAAAAGCCTTTCCAAAGGGACTATTCTATATCCTTTTGCACAATAAATCAAACTCCGTCGAGCGGGGATTTGTATGCATGCAACAGGCTATCGAGGCTGATCCTCGCGGAAACCGGGCCGTGGAACTCCAAGTCCTTTGTCTGTTTGACCTTACCCAGGATTGCGAAATGCACGGGACTCAGTATCTTTGAGATTGCCTGCGCGTCCAAGGGGGACGCGGTCATCACGAATCTCGATCCGGTCTCAGAGAAGAGCAGCTCGTGGGCTGTCAGCTCAGCTTCCACAGGAAGCTTCGCCATATCCACCGAGAGCCCGAGCCTGCCGCCAATCGCGATTTTAGCAAATGCAGCCGCGAGGCCGCCCAGGCCGGGGGCATGCAGCGACCTGGCAAGGCCACGCGAGGTGATCTCGGCTGCGGCGCGGTGCACGGCGGAGGCTGCGGCGGGATCAATCTGCGGGACTTTACCACCGAGGACTCCCTGCACTGCCAGGAACTCGCTGCCGCCAAGCTCGGCCTTGGTGGTGCCGATCACATAGATGTCGTCCCCTGCGAATTTCGCATCGAGTGTCACAGCCTTGGAAATGTCCTTCATCGGTGCCACGGCGCTGAACAGCACGGTAGGCGGTATTGAAATCCTCCTGCCGCCGACCACGCTGTCGTTCTTCATGCTGTCCTTGCCGGAGACACATGGAGTGCCGAAGGCGAGGGTATAGTCGTAGAGTGCCTTGTTTGCCCTGACGAGCTGTGCGAGCTTGTATTCGCCGTCCGGATTTTTCTCGCTGGCCACCGGGTCGGGCCAGCAGAAATTGTCGAGCAACGCGATGTTGCCCGGCTGGCCGCCGACCGCGAGGATCCGCCTTATCGCAAGATCAATCGCGCATGCCACCATGTGGTAGGTGTCTAGGTCGCTGTAGCGCGGCAACAGTGCCGCGGAGAGGATTATGCCCTCCGTGCCGCACTGCTCGGCCATGGTGACGGTGGCGTCGGACAAGACTTCGCGTCCCCTGCCGACAAAGGGCTTGATGACGCTCAGGCCTTTAACCTCGTGGTCATACTGCCTGGCCTTGTATTCGTTCGAGCATATATTCAGGGAGGACACCACTCCGAGGATGTGCTCGCTTATTTCATCTTTATTAAAGGAAGGATGCTTTTTCTGCACGGGAGGGGTCCATTTTGCCTTCAGGGTCATCCTGGGCAGCCCGTCGTGCATGAATGCGATGTCCAGGAGTGCGACTGTCCTGTCGCCGTATAGCATGTGGAACTTCCCGGTATCTGTGAACTCTCCTAGCACCGACACCTCGACATCGCGCTCTTTCGCCAGGGCCTTGAACTCCTCGATGTTTTCCGGCGGCACGGCAAAGCTCATCCTTTCCTGTGCCTCGGACACCAAAATCTCCCAGGGCTGCATTCCAGCATACTTCAAAGGGGCCTTCGAGAGGTCCATCCTGCAACCGCCGCAGTGCGAGGCCATCTCTCCTACACTGGATGAAAGCCCCCCGGCACCGTTGTCCGTGATGAAACGATACAAGCCCTTGTCCCGGGCCTCGCAGATGAAATCGCCCATCTTCTTCTGTGTTATGGGGTCGCCGATCTGCACGGCCTGCAATGGGCTTCCGCTGTGCAGCTCCTCGCTCGAGAATGTCGCCCCGTGTATCCCGTCCTTGCCGATCCTGCCGCCGGCCATGACGACGAGGTCGTCCGGAAGTATCTGTTTTTCATGCCCCGGCGTACCGGCAATGAACTTCGGGATCAGCCCGACAGTGCCGCAGTATACCAGCGGCTTGCCCGTGTACCGGCTCTCGAAGAATTCCCAGCCCAGGCCGTAGGGGATCCCGCTCTGGTTGCCACCGTCAATCACGCCCTTGTGTATGCCGTCCCTCAGACGCCGGGGGTGCAGCAGCCCCTCGGGCACTTCATCCTCAGGAGTAAAGGGCGAGCCGAGGCAATAGCCCCAGACATTTATCAGCAGATCTGCCCCGCGCCCAGTGCCCATCGGATCGCGGTTGACCCCCACGATGCCAGTCATGGCGCCGCCGTAGGGATCCAGCGCCGAAGGGCTGTTGTGGGTCTCGACCTTGTACGCCAGGTCGTACTTGTCGTTGAACTTCACCACGCCGGCGTTGTCGTGGAACACCGAGACAAGCCAGTCCACCTTCTCGCCTATCTCGCGCGTGCTCCTCTTAATATAGCTTTTGTAGCAGGAGACTATGTTCTCGACGACCCCGTCCTCGTTCTCGTAGTCAATGATCGCGTCGAATATCTTGTGTTTGCAGTGCTCCGACCAAGTCTGTGCCAGCACCTCCAGCTCCACGTCCGTGGGATTGCGGCTCAAGCCAAGCTCCTCGCGCCCGCCGGCAGAAAGGAAATACCCCTTGATCACTTTCATCTCATCCAGGGAAAGAGCCAGGATGCCCTTGCGGCTGATCTCAAGCAGCTCGCCGTCGCCCACATCCAGGTCGTATTCGTTCACCCTGGCACAATCCGTGCCGGTGACCAAGGGCAGATTCAAGGGTATCGCCCTCCCCTCGAGATCACCCCGGCTGTACACGGCTATGGACTCGATAAGCTCGTTCGCAAGCAGGTCCTTGGCTATACGCTCGACATCCCCCCGGGAAAGCCCTGGCGCAGACAAAAGATACTCGGTGGAGCTGAAGACGAACTCTTCCTCGTCAAGATGCCTGCCCACGATATCCCCCGCCGCCTCCTTCGCCGTGCGCCCGACATTGTCGGTCACCCCGGGAAGAAACCCCACAACTATCATCCAGTCAAACCCCGCAGGGGTCTCCCCTACCCTGCCACACTGCAACACCGGATTCGTCAGCTCGGAAACCACCCGGGAAGCCTCATCGGAACTTATCTTCCCATGCACAGTGTAGACATCACGTGTCCTGACTCCCGCCACATCCAGCCCGAGCAGGCTCTTCACTTGCCCCTTCACCGCCGCGCCGCGCGAATCGCCCCACCCCTCCAGCTGCGATACCTCCAGCCTGTATTGATTATGTCCCATAACTCCAAAACCTGACTTCGAATTCCCGATCGCCTCAAAAGACCCTTAATCTACATTTTACCCGGCTCCTTGCAACGCACTTTGCGAAAAAACAGGCGAAACTTTCCGGGAAGCATGGCTTTTCCATACCCCTTTTTCTCAAGTTCCAAGCACGCACATAATACACATGAAAGAAGTGCTGTAGT
>CAZANS010000222.1:0-4444 GCA_964486565.1 uncultured Victivallales bacterium | reverse complement strand
CCTCGTCCTATAAAGATGACCCTGCTCGCGAGAGGTGTGGGTGAGGGTGAGCTAGAAAGGTTCCTGAATCCACGGCTGAAGCATCTTTCGGATCCCTACGATCTTCCCGGTGTGGAGGCTGCGGCGTCGAGGATGTGGGAGGCGATATGCGAGGGCGAGAGGATACTTGTGTACGGTGACTACGACACCGACGGGATAACTGCGGCGACAGTCGTCTGCGAGGTCCTGTCCCAGAACAATGCGCAGGTGTCAAGTTTTCTGCCTCACAGGTTTGACGACGGCTATGGGTTTACTGTGGAGGCGTTGGAGAAAGCCTTGGAGGACAGGGATTTCAGGCTGATCATCACAGTTGACTGCGGGATGACTGGGAAGGAGACGGTGGTTCTTGCGAGGTCGAGGGGTATAGATGTGATAGTAAGCGACCATCACGAGCCTGACGAGCAGATCCCGGAAGCCTATACGATTGTTAACCCCAGGATGCACGGGAAGGATTCAGGATGTTTTCATCTTGCGGGTGTGGGAGTCGCGTTCAAGCTGTGCCATGGTTTTGTCAAATATGGCCGTGAGCATGACCTTGGCGCGCATGGCACGGACTTGAAGAGGATTCTGGATCTGGTGGCGCTGGGCACCGTCGCGGACATAGTTCCGTTGCTGGAGGAGAACCGGATACTTGTTTCGCATGGGCTGAGGTTTCTTGGATCGCAGGTCAGGCCGGGCGTGCGCGCTTTGTGCGAGATGTCGGGCCTGGAGTCGGGTGTAAGTCCCTCGAACATATCCTTCGGGCTCGCTCCGCTTCTGAATGCCGCCGGTCGCTTCGGCAGCCCTGATGATGCATTCAAGATATTGAACACCGACAATATAGTCGAGGCGCATCTTCTTGCTGAATCCTTGAATCGTAGCAACACAGAGAGGAAGGTCGTGGAGAATGAGATGTTTGAAAGCGCTGTCAGGCAGCTTGGGGATGTTGCAGGCGGTAGGCGTGCTGTGACGGTTGCTGGGAAAGGCTGGCATATCGGGGTTGCCGGGATTGTTGCAGCGAGACTCGCCAGAGTCTACAACGCCCCGGCGATAGTGCTTTGCATAGACGGCGAGACAGCCAAGGGGTCATGCAGGAGCATTGGGGAATTCAATCTCGTGGAGCTTCTCGGCTCGTGCTCGGGGCATCTTGAACGTTTTGGAGGGCATCCCATGGCAGCTGGTCTGACATTGAAGACCTCTCGGATACCTGATTTCTACGAGGCCTTTGCGTCGGCCGTGTCCTCTGCGGGTTTGGATAGCTACCTTCCTGTTATGGAATATGACTGTGACGTGCATCTATGTGAGCTTGACGCGGATTTTTTCGATTATGTCGGTAAGCTTGAGCCGTTTGGTTGCGCGAATCCCGAGCCGGTGTACCGCATTTCCGGTGTTGAGCCAATGAATGTCGCCTCGGCGGCGGTGAAGCACACTCGGGGAGTCCTGAGGGACTCGTCCGGTGACGAGATGAATTTTATAGCCTTCAACATCGCCACGGGCGATCTGCCCTCGGGCTCGCTGTGGGATGTGCTCGCCACGCCGCAGATGAACGTTTTCCGCGGAGTAAGCTCGCCACAGCTCATGGTCAAGGCGGTCATGGCCGGCACGGTGATATAAAAAGGGTTGTCGCATGGGTAAGGATTTGTCTTTGCTTTCTACATCTATCGGGTATGAGTTCTCCGACAAGGCGCTGATGGCCGAGGCGCTGACCCACAGATCCTACTCTGCCGAGAGGTTGCTCGCCTACGACAACCAGCGTCTTGAGTTCCTTGGCGACGCGGTGCTGCAGATCATCATCACGGAATATCTTTTCAACAAGTACCCACAGGAGAATGAAGGCAGGCTGACCAAGATGCGCGCAGTGATAGCTAGACAGTCATCGCTTGCGAGATTTGCGGAATCATGGTGTCTGGGGGAGTATGTGCGGATGGGCATGGGTGAGGCTCGGAGCGGTGGGCGCGAACGGGTGTCAACTCTTTGCGACGCATTCGAGTCTCTGGTGGGGGCAATAAGGCTGGACAGCGGCCTGGAGGCTGCGAGAAGCCTTGTCCTCCCTCTGATGGAGCAAGAGTTTCCCGATCCCATACAGCTTCTTGCGGACACCAATCCGAAAGGGATTCTTCAGGAGTACACGCAGAGCCTTAATAGTTCCGGCGTGCCTGAATATGTTGTGGACGAGAGAGAGGGTCCCGACCACGACTGCATATTCCGCGTCTC
This sequence comes from uncultured Victivallales bacterium, assembly GCA_964486565.1. GTDB lineage: Bacteria > Verrucomicrobiota > Lentisphaeria > Victivallales > JAADHT01 > JAFGFR01. The sequence continues at coordinate 2,212 of CAZANS010000222.1, read as the reverse complement.
CGTGATTCTGAACGGCGAAGTCTTCGGGAAAGGGGAGGGGAAAAGCAGGAAAATCGCCGAGATGAACGCGGCATTGGCCGCACTGAAAAAAATGGCTAAATAAATATCCGAGCCAACTTCAAAACTACCCGTGACCGCTCGGCCTGCCGTTTGGGGATCAAGTCTTCTATTCAGAAGTATATATGCGCATTTAAGAGCGGCTTCGCCGCAAGAGAATAAATTAACACCAAGTTGCACTTGAAACTTGAAAACAGGAACGAATTTGAGGAAAGGCTTATGGCGCGAATCCCGAGGCGACGACTTGGTCGGGGAGTTTGCCACGTTCTGGACCGTGCTTACGACAGGCGGTTTGTGTTTACATATCCTAACTGGGAATTGAATGAAATCTGAAGATATCCCCTTGAACCGATTGTATGGTGAGCTTTCCTGGCTTTGGCCTTTGTTCAGCCCCCCGGAGGACTATGTCGAGGAGGCGTGTCATTGGCGGACTTTGCTCCGTGAGCTTCTTGGTCCCGGGAGTCATTCTGTCGTTGAGCTCGGCTCCGGCGGGGGGCACAATCTTTCACACCTCACACCTGATTTCGATGCTGTCGCAGTGGACTTGTCAGAGGAAATGCTTGAACTCTCGCGCAAGCTGAATCCCGGGGTCGAGCATATACCAGGCGACATGCGCAGCATCAGGTTGGGCAGGGTTTTCGATGCCGTCCTAATACATGACGGCATAAGCCACATCACCAGCGAGACCGACCTCACGGCCGTCTTCGAGACGGCCGCCTGCCATCTGCGTCCCGGCGGTGTGGTCATAGCGGCTCCCGACTGGTTCAGGGAGACCTTCAAGTCCATATGGACCGCCGAGTGCTCGTACTCGTCCGAAGACATGGGCCTGACCGCTTTCGAGTACCTGCACGACCCTGATCCTGACGACACGGTCATCGAGGCACTTTTGACGTTTATAATAGACAGGGGAGGTGTCTGCGAGATCGAGCATGACCGCATGCTTCTCGGCCTGTTCCCCATGGCATTGTGGCGCAAAGTGATTAGATCCGCCGGCTTCACCTTCTCCAGGCGCAAATTCTTCCTATACTCCGCAAACCAAGAATACTCGCTGCTCGTCGGCAAAAGAAAATAGCTCGTCTCCCGTGGTCCGCGGCGTTGGAATGGTGGAATGGCATTTGGCCGCTGCGGTACAAATATCATAAATCCTTATGCGCTTTGTCAGGAGGGCTATAGTTCTGTTGCACCGAGCATCGGGATGTTTTCAGTTATTTCCGCGCCCATCAGGGCGACGATCTTCTCCAGGGACAAGGCTATCGCCATCTGTTCGAGCTGGGGGAGGGCCGCGAGTGAGTCGCTGAGTTCTTTCTGTAGAGGCGAGGGGGCGTTTCTGACCATTTCCCCCCCTTCCTCGGTCAGGAGGACATAGACCTTGCGTCTGTCCACAGTGCAGCGCTGTCGCGTCGCCAGCCCCTTGCTTTCGAGTCTGTCCAGTATTCCCACGACCGTGCTGTTGGAGACATGTATGTCACGTGCGATGTCGGATGTGCAGGATTTGCCCTTGTTTCCCGACACGCACATCAGGCACATGAGCTGGGGCACTGTTATGCCGTGCTTCGAACGCAGGCTTCTCGAGTAACTGTCCACCGCATGGATTATCTTCCGCAAGGAAAGAAGTATGCGAGTGTTGCATTCCTTCAGTATGTCAGAATCTTTAATGTCTTTTGCCATAGCTTAAAATAGCCTCGTTCAAACAAATTTCCAATCCCGACTCCTTGATACCCCCGGAATATGGTGCTATATGTAAATGGTTTGAGTTAGAATGATTCTATCATTAATAAATAATTTATCTGAGAGAGGTATTGATGTCGAGGAGTATGTTGGCTAGGGAGCGAGAGATTGCGGGTGCGTTGACTGGGGAGCCGTCTGCTGAGAAGTGGAGGGACTGGAGGTGGCAGATTCGTCACTGTGTGAGGGATATGGAGCTGTTCGAGGAATTGCTTGGTGTTGATTTTGGAGATGAAGAGCGTGTGAGGCTGGCGAGGACGGTATCGAAGTTTCCTTTTTCGATAACGCCGTACTATCTTTCATTGATAGACCGAGATGATTTCTGGAACGATCCGGTGTTCAAGCAGAGTGTCCCGAGTATACACGAGCTTGAGACTTTGGATTCTGACATGAGCGACCCTTTGCACGAGGATCTTGACAGTCCTGTGCC
>CAZANS010000221.1:0-4453 GCA_964486565.1 uncultured Victivallales bacterium | reverse complement strand
GGAGAAGGCTCGGGACAAAGAGTTCCACGCCGAGCTGCTAGAGAAACTAGGGCACGACATGATGGAGGTGCAGAACAACCCAAATCTGCAGGCTTTGCTCGGCGATCTGAGGAACGAGATACTGCCCGGGATGGCCGATGCCATCGTCGAGAGATTCAAGGAAAGCGCCCCGGAACTACAGGAAAAAGGACAGGACATCGCAGCGTCGCTCCAAGACTACCTCGAGAACGATGTCAAGGAAAAGCTGACCATGTCTCTGGCCAACTCGCTGCTCGATGTCGAGGGTATTCTGAAGGAGAAGTTCCCCGACATTACACCTGACGACATCGCCAGGGTGCTCGAATCCGCACAGAGGACTTTCATCGAGGAGGTCACAAACGTCATCGAGGAACGCATAGACTCGATCCGAATCGAGATCGAGGCACTCAAGGAAAGTGTCGCAAAATTCAAGAACTGCGAGGAGTACAAGGCACTCGACCATACCAACCCCGATACATTGCCATATGCCAAGCTCCAGATGGTCGAGGCAATGCTCGAACTCGTCATATATCAGATCAACCCCCACAAAGGGAACCTTAAAGTGCGCGATCTCCCAGGAGGTGTCAAATGAGCGAACTAGAAACAAAATTCAACGGCCTGACTGAAAAAATAGCACTGGCACGTAAGAAGACCGAGAACAGCACCAGAATCTCAGCGATTGTTTACATCGTGCTCGTGCTTTTCGTCTTCGGTTATACTTCGGTGATTTTGAACTTGCTGAAGCAGAAGGCGACCCCAGACAGCATCTCGGCCCAGATAAGGCTGATGATTGACAGGGATCTTCTCACCGACGAGAACCGCAAGTACGTCACAGACTCATGCAGGGAGCAGACCCCGGTCATTGCCGATGCCTTGGTCAAGCTTGTCCAAGATCAGATCATGCCCAATGTCGAGACAAGTGTCAAAAAACTCATTGACGCACAGGTGGACAGCATGATCGCCCGGCTCGAGAAGGATGTCTATCCGGAAATATCCAAGGTAATCAAGGAGCATTCTGAAGAGCTTCAACAGCATAAGGACATCACCGACGAGCAGGTGGCGAACGAGTTGGCAAAAATACTCGCCAAGGATCTCGACAGGGAGATGGGAGAGTTCATAAACGACAAGCTCAAGTGGCGCATGGAGAAGCTCGCTAAGGAACTCGACGAGATATCCTCGAAGCCCTACAGCTCCCTCACCTGCAAGGAGGCAGCCGAGCGCCGCCTCATCGTCAACTGGGTATTCCTGCTCGAGCACGACGACGCGCCGGCAGACACCTTCGGCGACATGATGCGAGCCCTCAACGACACCTACGAGGGCATGCTAAGGGATTTCCAGATGCAGTGAGATCATACTTCTGTAATTCCGCCACGGGCATTCGCCCGTGGCGTTTTTTTTGGCATGCCTTATCGCCTTGGCCACTCCTTGATGCCCCCTCACAACGCGGCTCATGAAACTTAACTGCTTTATTTAGGTTAAACTCGACGGCGACCACCGACCACTGACCACCGATTGCCGCGGCGTAACGAAGTGAAGCCGGGGAAAGGCTATTCCGTCTTCTCGACCAGCTCCCGGTGCATCGCTATCTGGGCATCCTTGAAGTTTTCTCGCGATATCACAAACTGCATGTTCACCTGCCGCATGCACTGGTCAAGGGCCAGGATGTTTATCCCCACGTCGGACAAAGACTTGGCGGCCTTGTACAGGAATCCCGGTATCTTCATGTTGTTGCCGATGGCAGAAACTATCGCCACCTTCTCGATACGGACCAAAGCCCCGGGGAAGACACGCCTGATCTCCTTTATGCAATTGTTAACGCCCTTCGACTTCTCCGAAACGTAATGCGTTATCGTGTTGGCGTTGGTGTTCTTCGCGATGTAGCTGATCTTATGCCTGGCAAGGCATTGCAGAAGCTCTAGGTCGTATCCGTGCTGCCCGACCATGTCGGAGTCGAAAACCTCTATCGCAACTATGTCCTCGCGGCCGCAGATCATGTCTACCTTGGGCTTGTCGGAAAGATATCCCTTCAGTATCAGCGTCCCAGGATCATCCGGCTCGAAAGTGTTCTTCACTCTGATGGGTATGCCTTTAAGCTCCATCTTTTTCGAAGCTTTCGAATGGATCGCCTCCATGCCCATGTCCGCAAGTTGGTCGGCTATATCGAAATTAGTGAAACCAATCGTCCTGACCTTGTCAACCCCGATAAGCTTCGGATCACCGGTGCTCAGATGAAACTCCTTGTGGATAATACCCTCCGAAGCCCCCGTAAGCACCGCCACCTTGCTGAACGTTATCTCGCTGTAGCCCCTGTCAAAACTCGACATTATGCCCTCGTCGCATTTCACATATCCCGTGACTATCGGGAGCTGGGATTGCAGGTCTATACCTTTGAACGCCTCCTTCACAGCCTTGTCGAAAGGCTTCGAGTCGGACTCCTTCCAGCCTGTAAGGTCAACAAATACTGCGTTGACCCCGTTGGCCTGGAGGATCAGCACGGAGTTGTGGGCGCTGTGCGCCTCACCGGCGGCGCTTAGGAACTCCCGGGTCGCCGGAAGATAGTCGTCAGGCCTGAAATGCCCGAAGGAGCGCAGACGGATCAAGTCCGACAGGCAGGTCGCCAAACCCTCTATCCTTTCATCCACAAAAGCATCCGCCGCATCAACATCCAGACCAATCCCCGCGAATCCGCGGTTGATCTCAAGCATAGCCTCCCTCACTGCCTCGAGGGACTTCCTCCAGCCAGGGTCGTTGTTCGCAAATTTAGCATATACCCCGGGCTTGCCGTTCTTCTTGTTCTCCAGGAGCAGGTCGGTGATGCCACCATAGGCCGAAACCACGAATATCCTGTTGTACAAGTCATCCCCATTCCTCCCGGCAATGATGATGTTCCTCACCACATCGCCAAAAAGACTCATCGAGGTCCCCCCTATCTTCTCTACTGTATGACTTCTCTTCATAGCCTCTTATAGATCCTCTATCCTAAGTGTTACCGGCCTGTCCTTCACGCATTCCAGGCATGACATCTCCTCGAGAGACTTGCGCAAAGCACCCTCGCTGGCCAGATGTGTCAGAATAAGCAAAGACGCGCTCTGCGCATCCTCTCCCTCCGACTCAGCCTGTAGAAAACTCGATATGCTCACTTCATTCTTCCCAAGTATGCCAGACACCGCCGCCACAACTCCCGGACGGTCAACAACCTCAAGCCTCAGATAGTAGCGGGATTTGATTTCAGAATGGTCCAGCAGGCTCTTGAACTGCCTGCCTATCCTGAACGCCGGGACACGTCTGTGGGAGCCGAACTGCAGATTCAACGCCGCGTCTATTATGTCTGCCGCGACAGCGCTTGCGGTCGCTTCCCTCCCGGCCCCGCGACCGTAGAAAAGCGTCTCGCCCACCGGATCGGCCTTGATCATGACAGCATTGAAAACTCCCGAGACATCCGCCAAAATCTTGTTCCTCTGCACAAGCGCAGGATGCACACGAAGCTCAATATCCCCCTTAGACTGCTTTATTATCCCAAGCATCTTGATCCGGTAGCCAAGCTGCGACGCAAAACGTATGTCGCACAGCTTCAGATCACGTATCCCTTCCGTCAGCACAGGCTTCATCCCGAACCACTCGCCGTACGCCAAGGATGCCAAGATCGAGGCCTTGTGCGCCGTGTCTATCCCGTCTATGTCGAACGATGGATCCGCCTCGGCATAGCCCAGCTCCTGCGCCTCACTCAGAACCTCGTCAAACGGCGCGTCGGCATCCTCCATCTTTGTCAGAATATAGTTGCAGGTGCCGTTAAGGATGCCCACGATCTTCTCTATCCTGTTCGCCACGAAGCCCTCGCGCAAAGCCTTGATTATCGGTATCCCCCCCCCCACGCTGGCTTCGTAGTAGATGTTCGCCTCGGACTCCAGTGCAGCGGCAAACAACTCCTCGCCATGCTCGGCAAGAAGCGCCTTGTTAGCCGTCACCACAGGCTTGCCCTTCGACAACGCCTCGAGTATGAATTCCTTGGCCTTGGCGATGCCGCCCACCAGCTCGACAACTATATCGGACTCATCAATGAGACCCGAGACATCCGTAGTGAGAATCCCTTCCGGCAGCTCGATGCCGCGGTCACGCACGATGTCTATGTCGGCGATCCTGCATATCTCCAGCCGTATCCCCGTCCTGCCGCAGATCATGTCCCCGTTCCCAAATATGCACGACACCACCCCAGCACCAACCGTGCCGAAGCCGATAACTCCTACCTTGACATCCTTTTCAAATTCCAAAACTTCACCCGAAAATGCTGAGTTAATAATACAATTCGCCACTGAATGCAGTTTCAAAAGCATATCCAGCAACATACCGACACGAAACATACATCATGCACACCCCATTAACAACCCGGTCATTCAAAAAATCTTTTTTGAAGAGCCAACTTCAAAACTCCCCGTGG
>CAZANS010000220.1:0-4485 GCA_964486565.1 uncultured Victivallales bacterium | reverse complement strand
AAATAGAGCCAATTCGCATCGGCGTGGCCTCGCATCCAAAATGGCCAGCCGAGCGGCCACGGGATTTTTGAAACTGGCTCAAATATGCAAAGAATGAATTTTTCCCTTGAACCGGGGTGTTTTTTTTATTTTATCGAACTATATTACAGACCCTTTCGGGCAGGGAGTGCATTTCCCCCCGGGAGACAACGTTGTCAAAAGCATGGGATTACTGGAGGGTTTTTTGACAAGACTGTGCATAAAGAAGGCTAACATAGGCATCGCTCTCATCGCGGCGCTTGTTCTCCCATGCCTTGAAATAACCGCTCAGGACAAGCTGGACACCAGAGGAGCCCTCTCGGGAATGGGATCGAACATCTTCGGCAGCGAAATTGACGCCACCGCGGACAGCCTCACTTTGCTGGGCGAGAACATCATCGCCGAGGGGAATGTCGTCGTCAAGTACCAGGAGATATGGGTCTCCGCCGACAAGGCCATCATCAACCCCCTCCTCCAAGGAGGTGGATGCCTCGGGCAACGTGAGGTTCATCCAGAGACAGCGCAGAAGAGAAGATATCGAGTATACCGAGTACCTCAAGCTCCTCGACAACCCGAACGTCAAGGTCGAGCGCATGGGTTACGTCATGACCCCAACAGGCAACCAGCTCGTTGAAGTATATGTCACCGAGGAGATCCATTCCTGGAAAGGGGAGCACGCAACCGGGAACCTGGAAACAGGCATATTCGACCTCGGCCCATTCTCAGGCAGATACGACAAGGTCTTCATAAAGGCAGAGCATGCCCAGAGGACACCCAAAGGCAGGATTGACATCACCAGCCCCAAGATCTCCACATGCGAATATCTCGAGGACCACCACGAGCACTACTCCCTAACCGCGACCAGCGTCAGCGTATGGCCAGAGCAGGATCGGGAGGACATGAGATACCTCAAGGACACCGACAACTACAGCATGTTAGTCTACAACCCGGTGCTGAAGGTCTTCGGCATCCCTATCTTCTACTTTCCGATAATGTATAAGCCGGCATGGGACAGTGGGCTCGGGGTCGGGGTAAGGATGGGAAGCAACTCCGACTGGGGATACTTCCTCCAACTCAAGAAGTCTTTCTCAATATGGGACTATCCCAACACCAAGGCGACACTCTTCGCCGACTTCTATTCCAAACGCGGGATCGGCGGAGGCTTGGGAGTAAGATCATACACACACGACTCAAAGACGGATTTCTTCATGTACGGCATCCATGACACCGGAGTGGACAAGCGCAAGGCAAGGATGAAGTTCGACTCGAACAGATACGACCTGTGGGTTTCCCATGTGAACCACCTGACCCCGCGTCTGGATGTCCGGGGCAGGTTCGAGAAGCTCAGCGATATAGAGTTTTTGCACGACTTTTTCCGCAAGCGAGAGGACATTGACCCGCAGCCGGCCACATTCGGCGCGATCGAGTACCAGTTCGACCGCCTGAGCGTATCCGCATACGTCCGGCCGAGAGTTAACAACTTCTTCACCGTCGTCGAGCGACTCCCCGAGATTCGCCTCGACGCCCCTAGGCAAGAGCTTTTCAAGAACATCTACTACCAGGGCGAGATGTCATTCAGCTACCTCAGGCAGAGATGGCGTAAGTTCGACTACCCCAGGGCCGCCGGGGGGGCTGACCTGAAAAACTACGAGTCCATGAGGTTCGACTCGCTGAACATGTTCTACTACCCGTTCAGCTTCATGGATATCAACCTTATCCCCAGAGCCGGCGTGAGGCTCACCGCCTACTCCAGGAGCTCCAAGACCAAGATAGACACCGACCAGCTTTACGAGAACGCCAAAGTGGACTATCCGCACGTGGACAATGCCGGAAACGTAGTCAACTACGACTCCAAGGGAGGCGCGAGATTCAGGGTCGTCCCCGAGGTCGGCATCGAGATCAACACCAAGATCCACCGCGTCTGGCAGGATGTCAAGAGCGCGTTCTGGGAGATTGACGGCCTCAGGCATGTCATGGTGCCATACATGAACTACAACTTCATTCCTCAACCGAATGTTGACCGCGACAAGCTATACTATTTCGACGACATAGACAGGATCGAGGAGCAGAACTTCATCAGGATCGGCGTGAAGAACCGCCTGCAGACCCGGCGCGGGGCATACGGCGCACAGGAGATATACAACTGGATGACCCTCGAGAACTACATGGACTTCCACTTCGACAACTCGCAGGGCGACGGCGTCGGCAACTTCGGCACGCTCTTCGCCTTCCAGCCTTTCCCGGACCTGTCGGTCAATGCCGACCTGCTCATAAACATCGGCTCAGGAGGCGTCAGCCGGTTCTCGCCCAACATCGAATATAAGATCAACGAGGACTGGAGAGTCTACGGCGGTTACTACTACCAGAACGAGTACACCGAGCGCGCGGCATACTCGATGGGAAGCTCACTCAGCGACATCACCTCGGGCACCGCCTTCGAGAAGAAATACGGCCGCAACCACAGCATCTACGGCGGCATTGACTTCCCACTGATAGACGACAAGACCAAGGGCAGCACCAGCATCAACTACAACTTCGAGGCCGGCATGCTCGACGAGGCGCGCTTCGGCATTACCCGGCTGCTACATTGCTGGGAGGTGGGCGTGGAGTACCGCCTGCGCCAGAGGAACGACGACATGGCGGAAAGCATGTGGGAACACCAGATCATGTTCACTCTGGGACTGACCGCATACCCAAAATTCAAGATAGAGGCCAAACAGGAAGTCGGGGGAGCAAACGAATAGCAATCAGTATAATCAAAAGGAGAAACTAATGAGCAAGGTGGCAATCCTGATGGGCAGCAAGAACGACCTGCCCAATTTGAAAGGCGCGTTCGAGCTGTTCGACAGCTTCAACATCCCGTACAGCGTAAGGGTGATATCCGCGCACAGGACACCGGCCGAGGCTGCGAATTTCGCAACTTCTGCCACCGACAACGGGTTCAGGGTGATAATCTGCGCCGCCGGCATGGCTGCACATCTCGCCGGGGTCATCGCCGCTCACACCACACTTCCTGTGATCGGCGTGCCTATGGCATGCGAGCCATTCAACGGCTTCGACTCCCTGCTCTCGACGGTCCAGATGCCCCCGGGAATACCTGTGGCTACCGTGACTGCGGGCAAGGCAGGCGCGAAGAACTCCGCGCTCTTCGCCGCGGCCATCCTAGCCCTGGCCGACAAGGACATAGCCGCAAAGCTCGAGAATTTCCGCAAAGAGCAGGCCGAGCAGGTGCGGCAGGCCGACATGGAGGTCTCGCAGCAGTTCGCAGGATGAAAGCAACCATCAATTCTGCAATGGTCGCCCTGGCACTTGCCGTATCTTTTTGCGCGCTCGCGGCAGAAGATGATATGCCTCACGCCGACGAGCAGCATGTCCAGGATAATGATCCCGAACAGCCACTTGCAGGGCTGCCAGACGCCCCGCAGGAAATCCAGCCCCAACTTTCCGCCGAACAGGAAAGAGACAGGCTTTTCAGAAAGGATCTTGTGCTGAGGCTCAACGAGGTCGTCGAGAAGGTGCAGACCCATCACCCCGCACTCGCGGGACAGCTCTCGCATGACGACAAGAACAGGCTCCTGAAGGAATTTGCAGACTCCCTCAACGCGGGAGTAGAGTATTTGCGCGCAGGTGAGCGCTCGCGGATAAACCAGACGGAAAAACCAGACGACAACGCTGTCTTCCCCTCCATAATAATGTCCTCAAAGAAAACCCTCTACGTCAGAATGGACTCATTCTCCACGAAGGCCGTGTCGCAGCTCGAGGAGGACATGACAAGCGTGTTCAGGCTTGTACGCCCGCCCACGGGATTCATCATGGACCTGCGAAATTCGCAAAGCCCCGGCACAGGCGAGGTGCTCCGGGCGCTCAAGCTTTTTGTCCATGGCGGTAAGATCCCCGCCCCGGAAAAAACTGAACCCGGCACAGACGAGCCGAGGGTCACGATCCCAGTGCTCCTGCTTGTCGGGCACAAGACCTCCGGCGCAGCCGAGCTGTTCTCCTTCCTCCTTTCATCTCTCGGGAAGGCGATGTCCATCGGCGAGAAAACAGCGGGGAACCCCTTCCCGCAGCAACGCCTGCAGCTCAGCAACGGGGACTTCCTGCTCATCCCAAAAATGCCGGAATTCATCCCGTTGGCTGCATCCGAGCAGGTCTCCCCGGCCATCAAAGCCCAGGCATACCCACAGATTGATTTCGAGCACCTCAGGAACACCATCGGCGCGGAGGTGAACGACAACTGCCTGAACAGGGCCGTCGAGCTCCTTGTCTGCCTGCACGCCCTTACCCCGGAACAAAAATAATCCCGAGACGAACGAAGTCCGTTCAGGACAGCTCGAAGCGGAAAGTGGATTCGAGTACTGGCTTCTGAAATTCAGGAATCCTTACCTGAAGAAGTATTTATAGCAGGCATTCGGTACCGTAACAGCCTTGTTTTCGGGGCTAACGACGATTTTTTCTCCAAAAAAATAC
>CAZANS010000219.1:0-4491 GCA_964486565.1 uncultured Victivallales bacterium | reverse complement strand
GGTATGCCCACTTCCGCATCGGCGTGGCCTCGCTTCCGGAGTGGCAGGCCGCGCGCCCACGGGTGGTTTTGAAATTGGCTTTAAATTTTTTCCGTTGAAAACAAGCAGACTGAAGTCTGTACTCCAAAACGACCTCGACATATCCTTTGGAGTCCACGATTCATCGTGTCGTTCTCTCCAGTCGTGCCTGACGTTCTCGACGGTTGTCCATTGCCGACCCCGAAGTGGTTCACCTAATATCCACCTTTAATGTCCGATCAGGCGCGAGAGTGATTTCTCCCTTGCGGTGGAGGGGGAGTTGAATTCAGACAGCCATTCCTGGGATATGTCGCTCTCAAAGACCCAGTCCTGGGTGTGTGTCGAAGTTCGCGTAGGCATAAAGGATCGGGTCGGTCACGGCCTTGCCGCTGACATAGTCCTCGAAGATCAGAATCAAGTCATGGATCGCTTTTTTATCTGAAAATCATCTTTTCGGACATTGCTTTCCACCCAAAAAAAGGGAATGTTATGGGTGGCGATTGGCCTACCTTCGCCAAGGCTAACCCGCGGCAGGCAAGTGGCGGGTTTCAGGATCTGAGTCAAGTGTTTTTCGTGGTCTCTCATTGAAAACGAGCTGTACCCGGGTATATTCAGGTTGTGTTGTTGTATTTGGGTGTTTTTTTGCGAGATTCGCAGACGAGGACGGATATTTTGAATTCATTTGCATTGATAACGGGTGCGTCGAGCGGGATAGGGAGGGTGCTGCTTGATCATTTTGCCGCCGAGGGCATAGACATGGTGATAACCGCGCGGGATGAGGCTGCGCTCACTAAGGCGGCGGAGGAAATAAAGAGCAAGCATGGTGTCTCGGTTTTTGTCATCCCCGCGGATCTCTCCGTACCCGGCGAGGCCGCTCGGCTGTTCGAGGAGATATCCGCGAGGGAAATACAGATAGAGTATCTGGTCAACAACGCCGGCTTCGGCAACTACGGGCTCTTTCATGAGGCTGAAACGGATATAATGGATGCCATCGTGCAGGTGAACGTCGCCTCGCTGGTCTCGCTCACACGGCTCTTCCTCCCCGCGATGGTCTCCGAAGGGCGTGGGAGGATACTCCAGGTCGCCTCCGTCGCGGCCTTCCAGCCGGGCCCCCTTATGGCAGTATACTATGCCACCAAAGCCTTTGTGCTGTCGTTCTCGGAGGCCATCTCCGAGGAGCTCCGCGGCACAGGTGTGACGATGACATGCCTCTGCCCCGGCCCCGTAGTCACACAGTTCGCCAAACGTGCGAACTTCAACCACTCAAGGCTCTTCCAGAAAAACTACGCCGCATCCGCCGAAAACGTGGCGCGCTACGGTTACAGGGCAATGATGAAGGGGAAAACCCTTGCCGTACATGGCTTCGGCAATCGCGCCATCGCATTCGCCAACCGTTTTTTTCCACGCAGGATCACCGTCAGGCTTGTCCGGCTCGTCCAGGAAAAAAGAGCCTGAGGATTGATAGGGAACAAGTATTCTGGATTTTGAAACGGGCTCTGATATTCGAGTTCGTCAAAGTGTTTTTTTGCATCTGTAATTGCCAAATCGGGTCGTGTGTGGTAGATTAGGGGCTCAATTCTTTCAATATGGGAAACATTACGTATGCGTACATTGATAACCGGCAGGAACGGCGATGAGCTTGCCCCGTTGCTTTCAGGGCAAGAGTTTGAGGTTGTTGAGGACTTCCCGGAGCTAGTCATAACCTACGGAGGGGACGGCACTATGCTCGGAGCCGAAAGGGAATTCCCCTGCGTCCCAAAGTTGCCTCTGAGAGACCAGGCTGAGACTCGTTGCCCGGCGCACAAGGATCTTTCAGTGATGCTGAACTCGTTCTTAAATGGGACTTTGCATAGGAATGAGCTGATGAAGATAGCTGGCTTTGTCAATGGGAAGTCTCTTTCGGGGATAAACGATGTCTTCATCCATAACGAGGACCGTGGAGGAGCCCTTCGCTACAGGGTCTGCATAGACGGTGAACCCTACGGCCTTGAGATCATCGGCGACGGGGTGGGCATCTCGACTGTCCTTGGAAGCACTGCATACTACAGGAGCATCACCCACAGTATATTCAGGGTCGGCATAGGCTTGGCGTTCAACAACAGCACCGAGGTGACCAACCATCAGGTGCTTCCCGAGGATTCGGTGATCAAGGTCAGGCTTATCCGCGGCCCGGCGGTGTTGGTCGCTGACAATTCCATGGAACTCCTTCGGATCAACGCTGGCGAGGAAGTGGTGCTGAAGAAAACACCCGAGAGTGCCATTGTTTACGGGCTGGACGAGTTCATGTGCCAGCACTGCAGAAGATTGCGGCATGCATTTCCCTCTCAAGGGGTGTAGCGACAGTATGAAATCCTCGACCCGCGCCACAGTCATTCTTGATGGCAACAGCCTTTCAATCGAGGACATCGTGCTGATCGGTGTAGGGGACAAGAATGTCGGGCTTGACAAAGCCGCTCTCGCCAGGGCGAAGGCCTCCCGGGCATTTCTCGAGAAAGAGGTGTCCCGCAACAGGATCATCTACGGTGTGAACACCTCCTTCGGCCCCATGTGCGGGAAGATAATACATGGTGACGAGATCGAGAATCTACAGCTCAACCTCATCAGGAGCCACGCTGCCGGCCTGGGCGACCCCATCAAGCCTTATATTGCCGCGGCTGTCCTGGCTGTAAGGCTGAACTCCCTGGTCAAAGGCTATTCCGCCGTCAGCATTCCTCTTCTCATGCGCCTCAGAGACCTCATCAACATAGGAGTGGCCCCATACTTGCCCGAGGCTGGCAGTGTGGGCGCGTCAGGGGACCTAGTGCATCTCGCGCACATGGCTCTTGCCGTGATTGGCGAAGGCAAGGTCTACTATCATGAGGATGACGGATCGTGGATGCTGCATGATGCCGCCGAACTCTACAAGAGGCTCAAGCTACCCAAGCTCAGGCTCAGCTTTAAGGACGGTATCGGCCTGATGAACGGCACGGCGGCGATGTCTGCACTGGCTGCATTCGCTATGTTCGGCGCCGACAAGCTTTTCCGTCTGGCTTGTGTCAATGCGGCTTTCGCGATGGAGATATTCGGCGGCATTGACGATGCGTTCGACGAGGATCTCCACGATGCGAAGCCTCATCCCGGGCAGGTGAGGGTAGCCAGCATCGTTAGGGAGCTCTACAAGGGCTCGGAAAACATCATCCGACGCGAAGACGTGCACAAGCTCATCAATTCCATGCCGTCCAACGGCGATCCCGTTTTCGAGACCAATGTAAACGTCCAGGATGTCTATTCCATCCGCTGCACGCCGCAGATTCTCTCCCCCGTCTGCGAGGCACTCGATTATGCCAGAAAAGTGATTCTCATTGAAGTCAACTCCTCAAACGACAACCCTGTAGTCATCCCCAAGAAGCGAAAAATCATCCATGGCGGCAATTTCCACGGACAGAGCGTCGCGTTTGCCATGGACTGCCTCTGCATGGCCGTTGCAGTGCTGTGCAACATTTCCGAAAGACGGATCAACAAGATGCTCGACAAGAACCTCAACGAGGGTCTCCCGGAACACCTCATCCCGGATCAGGCTGGGCTGAAGATGGGGTTTATGGGCGCACAGTACCTGGCAACATCCACGACTGCGGAGAACAGGCAGCTCGCCAACCCTGTGGGCACTCTCTCGATATCCTGCAACTCCTCTAACCAGGATGTGGTCAGCATGGGTACCGTGGCCGCCAGAAAGGCATTCAAATCCGTCAGCAACGCAAAACATGTGCTTACCCTCGAGACGCTTGCCGACATGCAATGCCTGTCATTCAGAAATTCCGAAGGACTCGGTATCGGCACATGCAAGATCTACGATATACTCAAAAAAAACTTCACCGTCTATGACAACGAAACGATTTTCCATGACGACCTGGTCAAGTTCCGCAAAATCCTGTTCTCAAGCAATGTCCTCGACTCCTTGGATCAATACTGCCGTTAGCGATTGAACCCAATGACGCAATGACAAGAAACTCAAGCAACTCTAAAGAAAAACCTCCAAGACCCACAATATCCTCAGTCGCCAAGCTGGCAGGGGTTTCACCACCGTTGACCTCAACGAGGAGCTGTTCGCGTCGAAACTCGTAGAGGCTATAACACATATCAAGAGCGACGGCGAGCCTTATCCCCTCGCCGTCCCAGTCAAACTTGTCGTCAGAGAGACGGTATCCGACTTGAAATGAAGGCTCTTCCGCAGAATATGTGGGTCAAATACCTGGCCAGTAAAAAAAATGAGGCATTCGACCAGAGACTTTATGGGCAATCCGTCATGTTTGTGGATGGCAGGTTCAAATGACGGGAATTCGGCCATCTGAAATGACGGGGCGGCTTTCTTGTTTTCATTTTTTAGCCGAGCATTTCTTGGATTAAGCAAATGCTACTCCGCCCGCCGCCCTGCCGATAAGATAGTTATTCCTCCCAGCCTCGGCAATTTTCACACGCCGCATCCCACTGTTGACG
>CAZANS010000218.1:0-4498 GCA_964486565.1 uncultured Victivallales bacterium | reverse complement strand
CCCATGAATAGCTTGCCACGCCATCGGCGGCGACCTTGATAACAGGTGTGTGATTCAGACCCACATGTATCTCGTTGATGTATGCGGTATTCTCAAGACCGACATAGCTTGGTGGTCCCGAGCCGTTGTAGTCGGTGCGCGGTGTCGAATCCGAGTCGCAGTAGTCGAGGAGGTTTGCGGCGATCTGCTTGGCTCTTGTTGCGGCGTTGGGGAAGGTGCCTGCGTCGGACCAGTCCTTTAACCATTTTATCCCTTCGCCGTCGTGAGAGGCGAGAGCCGTGCTGAAAAGTGCCGGGTCGGCGAGGATGTCGCTGACCGTCAGGCTGTCCCAGTCCGTGCGCGACAAATTAAACCTGTGGAACTGCTCGGAAACGTCGAATTCTCCGTCGCCGTCAATGTCTATCCAACACGCCTCGATGTCATAGCTGTAGGGTAAAAGCGATTTTAAAGACGCATAGAAGTCAGCATCTGTAGCTACTTTTTTAGCTTCATATTCATCTTCCTCAGGATCCGGCGGATAAAAAGCTGTACAACCTTTGATGATATGAGGCCATGAGAACCATTTAGCGTTTGACGGTCTATCGCCTGCGGCGTTGTCGTATCCGAGAGCTCTTGCGGATGTTGAGCTAATTCCGGTGCCTAGGAGATTTATTTCCGAGACATCCGCGCCGGGGCGAGACTTCCAAGCTGCCTCGTCCTGCCCCGAGACCGCGATCTCGTTCGGATCCAGCTTGCCGGACTCGTCAATTATCACATACGCCGTCCTGCCGATTATTGTCTCCCCCGCACCGTCATCAATCTTAACATAGCGCCATGTCAAAGGAAAAGCATTTGAGAAAGAGAGCGAACTTGACCACCCCAGATAGTCACGGCTGCTCCCGTTTGCCACGGGCAACGACGTCTGCAGGTTGAGAATCGAGTCCCTGTCCCCACCGGACTCAAAGCTGAATATGACGTTGCGATTGTCCCAGCCTGTGTCGGTCGAGCCGCTTATGAAGAAGAACGAGCTGGTGCCGGGATAGATGCGGCCATCGCTGATGCCATCGTTGTATGACTGAAGTCCTGAGAGCACCTTTTGCAGCGTCGAGTCGGCGAGGAGTTTGGCAGTCACCACGGATGCCCTGCTGGACGACAACTTGGACGAAGTACGTGAGAGCAGTGCGAAGGCCACGCCGATGACCAGAAGTATGGAGAGAAGCCCGAGGCAGAATATCAGGGCCGCCCCCCTTTCCTCCTGCCGTACGTCCAAGGGATCCTTCTCGATTGAGGCATATTGCTCTGTGTCCGCAACTTTTTCAATATTCTCACAATTACGCAGAGCGTCATGTTGCGGCGAATCGGACGCTGAGGACAGCGTCCCTCCACCACGCCGAACTGCGGCTGAATCCTGGAGGGCCATTGTCCCCAATGGCCGTGTTGTCTCAGACTCCGGAATCGATCGGACGCTGGGGACAGCGTCCCTCCACGCCGAGCAGATTATTTTGGGACTATTCGCGTCTGATGAGTATTTGTATTCCTTCTTCATTGTCTGCCCCCGGTGAAGACTGTTGCAGTGAATGTGCGTTGGTTCTCGTCCTTGTAGCTGTCCAAGCCACTTTCCTTCCATTTCGCGAATGGCTCGCGCCCGAGGACAGTAAGCTCTATCTTGATGTAGTGAGGATAGGGCGTGAGGCTGGCCGAGGACAGCGGGATCTCGTTGTTGGCGGCATCGTAGCAGGTGATCTTCAGGTCGGTGACATAGTCCAGCAACACCTGACAGTTCGAAGCATTGAAATCCGAATCTTTCCATGCCCCGGTAGTGGGAGTGGTGTAGAAATCCCATCCGGGATCACTCGAGGCTATCGAGAAACGCTTCAAGGTCATGTCGTTGCTTACGGAATCGGGGCCGGCATAGCGGATCTCGCAGATGTTGCATTTCTCCGTGGAGGCGACGTAGCTGTCCGCGGCGACGAAATTGATCTCCCTGTCGTTACGGTGCCAGAAGAATATCCTGTCCCCGTCATACAAGGACGACTGAAGATCACGGGTCATTATGTCCAGCGCCGCATGCGCGTCAGTATACACTGAGTCCAAATCCGAGCTGCTCCTGAAAACCCCTTGCGTTGACCTCAGAATCAGGACCATGCAGAAGACGACAAAGACAAGCAGCACCATGCCGACTATCAGCTCCACTAAAGAGAACAGCCCCGAAATCCGGGGATATGCGCTCTCTGGCCGCTTTGATGTCATGGGCTGATTGCTAGAGGGATCGCCAGCCCTATGGCTGGCTCCCCAGCAGAATTTTTTCAATCGCCTCGTCATGTCGAAAACCTTCATCATTTAGAAATCACGCCAAACTGGCCACAGGGTCAAGGGTTGGGCCTGAAAATATCCATGTAGAAATATCTTTTCTCTCTTTGGTCGTATGGCAACTCGGCGGGGAAACTCAGCTCGACATTCAGTCCCGCCGACCTCTCGTAGGTGCTATCCTCCATATCGTCCCAGCCGCTGCCAGAATAAACCTGAGACACAACACTCGACTTCCATACCCTTATCACAGCCCTGAAATCAACAATGTTCTCGTTTCCCTGCCTAACGCCGTAGACATCTTTGTTCTTGTACAAGCCCTTGTCGTCCAGCTCGATCCATAGATGCAGCTCTCCCTCGGAGTCCTCCGAGAAATCCAGCTCATCAGGAATACTGTCTAATTCTCCCCATGTAGCCCTACACCTCAACGCCATGTAATGCAAAAAGCGTTCGCCGGAGGCGGCGGCATGGATATCCGAGATGGACTCCTTTGTGCTTCTCATGCCGACAGCCAGCAGCGGCATTATCGCCGTCAGGGACAATGCGACCACGGCCACGGCAAAGACGATCTCGATCAAGGTGAAGGAGTGCTTTCTCATCTTCCGCCCTCCCCTGCCCCTGCTCCTGCGGCCACTATTTTTTCGATGATAGACCGGGAAGGCAAACGTTCGTTCGGGGTCAGTAAAGGACAGTCTTCGAGTGTCTCAGCCCCGACCCTGAAGCGGTTTACTGAATATCTACGCGTAGCATTGATCGCGATGCCCACAACCATGACCAGCACTGGGAAGACCCCCCTGACCAGCAGAGATGTCCCAACGGAGGCGATGCAGAATCCGGCGATCGCCCCCAGCGCGCCGAGCGCAAAAACCGTACCGCAGATATCAGGGGCAAAAAAATATGCCGAGACCGATCGCCGAAACCATAGAAGGAACATAAGCGCCAGCGCAAACAGCCCGGCCAGCCCCGCACTGGAACCAAAAACCAGATAGAGATTATGGGTGTCAGGCTCCTTAGCACCCTCGTCCAAGGGAACATAGCCATAGTGCATCCCGATGTTCTCCTGATAGTTGCCCAGCCCCACACCGAGACGAGGCTCGTGCTTGACAAGCTGCAACGCCGCATGCCATTCGGCATACCGTGGCTCGACCCTCCCCTCGTTGTCGTAGATGGCTACAGAATCCATCAACACCGCTGGATTATCCCTGGGCAGAACCGGCAGGATGAACAGCATCAGCAGCAGAACGATTGCAGCGCAGGCCAGGAAGACCCACACCCTACGGCATCCAAAAGCTCCGACAAGCCCACAGCCGGCAAGCACGCCAAGGAGCCCCGCACCTGAAAGTATCGTCGGCAGCGACACCATAAGAAGAAGGCCGCAAGCGACCCTCTCAAACATACCGCGGGCATTCAACATGCAGGCCAGCACAAACGGAAGCGCGACAGCCAGGAACCCCCCATAGACATTTCGGTTGCCGAAGGTCCCGCGGACACCAAGGACATCGGTGCCTTTGTCGAAATACTGAACCAACGCCACCCCAACCACGATCCAGCACAGCACAATCAGAGTCGTCCTGAGTGCCGGGAGAATCCCTCCGTCAAGCTTCACATTCCGCAGTATCACAAACATTATCCACAGATACCCGGTCAACTGCGCCATCTCCTTCGCCGCCCCGCCGAAGTTCTCAGCCTTGAAAAAACTCAAGGCGACCAGCAGCAAAAGAGCCAAATTCTCCACCGGTGGCAACAGAAGCGTGAGCCTCCTGAAAAGCTTGCCCCTCGCACACTCCGGGAACAACATCGCCTCCTCACGAACCACGGCGGCTCGCAACAGACAAAGCATGCCCCCGACAAGCAACAACGGGTCGGAAAGGCTCACATGCGCCCCGAATATCCTCACTGAATATTGATTGGGAAGCGCAACAAGCAGCAGAAACACGACTACAGAAAGAGCCTTGTCAATGGTTTCAGCCTTGAGCATAGAAGTCCACCTTTAAATGATTGCCAGATGCAAACAGTATACACACTACAGCCTCACATGAGAGATTTCAATCGGCAGTCAACAAAAGATTGAGCCATATACTGCTGCGGGTTCGCTGGATTCGTATTAAAGAGCCAATTTCAAAACTCCCCGTGGTCGCGCGGCCTGCCACTCCGGAAGCGAGGCCACGCCGATGCGGAAGTGGGCATACCTGCCTAGTCTGTCCCGACCGCG
>CAZANS010000217.1:0-4508 GCA_964486565.1 uncultured Victivallales bacterium | reverse complement strand
GCAACGCAACTGACAAAAAGTAATGTATAAAAATAAAGGATGACCATGTTCTACAAGGCGACGAAACCCAAAACCGGCAACATGTGGGACGTGTGGCTGTATCACCACAACGGCACGTACCACCTCTACTCTCTGTGCAACTCCGGCAAGTCGGGCTGGGATAATTTTTCCACGGCCACATCTCCCGACGGCGTACATTGGAAGGAAATCGGTTTAATCCTGCACATGGATAAAGGTGTAAAATGGATGGGGACCGGCTCAACATGGAAGTCCCCGAATTTTGCGAAAGACAGAAAATTCCAGATAAACTTCTCATCATGGAAAGGCCCGCGCCAGACGATATTCTTCGCGCAGTCCGACGACCTCATTCACTGGACCAAGTGCAGCCGCGCGCATGAGTTCGTGCAGGACGAACGCTGGTATGAAAAGAACGGCCGCTGGGACTGCATCTGGACAATCGCTCAGCCCGGCGGCGGACTCTACGGATACTGGACAGCAACACCCAAGAAGAAGACAGGCGGCCGTTTCGGGTTCGGCGAATCGCTCGACGGCATCACATGGAAAGCCCTCAAACCGCCGAAGGTGGAAGGGGTCGGCGAAGGCGAAGTCGGAGCCATAGAGAAGATTGGCCGAAAATACTACATGCTTTTCGGGCACTTCCCGATCATGCAAACGCTGGTAGCCGACAAGCCGCAGGGCCCGTTCAAGACAACGGCGAAGAACAACGAATTCCTAACCGGGCACACTTACTTCGCGCGTTTCTTCCCTGCCCCGTCCGGATTGCTTGCCTGCCACCACTCCATAGCACGCGACGGACAGGTCTACGCCGGCCTGCTCAAGGGAACCAATGTTGATACCGAAGGCACTTTCCGGCTGACGTGGTGGCCCGGAAACGAGGCCCTGAAGCACAAGACTGTTCCGGTGCCGCCGCACGTCGCTGGCGGGAAAGGCCCCGTCAGGATGCTGGCCCGCAAGCTTGATGTTGCGTCAGGCCTTGTGCTGGAAGGTAATTTAAAACTGCCGGATCCGCTTGGCGCGCCACGTGGACTCTACATCGAACACGGCAAGCGCATTGGAACGGCGATTCTTTTCAACACCGAAGGCCGGGCGGAACTAGGCTCCGTCGCCGCAGACGGCTCAGGCTTCAAGCCGGAGAAAACCGTGAACCGCGAAATGCGGTTCCCGGCACCGGCCCGGTTCAGATTGGCGCTGAAAGGCGTTCTCCTGGAAATCTATTTGAACGATTTCATGATAGAGTGCTACAGTCTCCCCGCTAAAGCAACGGGGCGCATCGGGTTGATTCCGGGAAACCAGATCAACTCAATCAGCAATTTGAAGGCATGGAAATAAAGTCATGCGTAATTAACGGAGGTGTTATGAATACAAATGAAAAAACAATCCTACGCAAATTGGCAGGTGAGTATTTCCTTCTCCTTCAGCAGGACAGGTTCCGCGAGAACCGCAAACTGCATAAAGCTGTCAACGACCTGAAGATGATTCGACCCGTCGTGTTGATCGACGAACTGCCGTGGAGCGAGATGAATATCGACGACGAGCTGACCATGCAGTGCACCACACCTGTCCTGCGGAGCGTTGAGTGGTTCCTGCGCAGTACAATCTATAAGGCAAAGCATCTGCCCTCTGATATGATCCTGTCGCCCTATGTACCCATACATAAGGTCACCCATTCCACGGGAATCGGAATCAGTGTTGATGAGAAGACCCTGGCCACAGATAAAAACAGCGGCATCATGTCGCACGAATATCATGACCAACTGGCGACGGAAGAGGACCTGGCAAAAATCCATGATCCGGTGATCACCTATGACCACGAAGCAACCATGAAGAACTACCAGCAGGTCGGAGATGTTATAGGAGACATCCTGCCTGTCCGTCTGAAGGGACGTGAATCCGCGGGTACCGGCACGTGGGATGAAATCGCCCGGTTCCGCGGAGTTACGAACCTGCTGATGGATCTGGCGGAGCGTCCAGACCTGATGCATAAGACAGTGAAAAGACTGCACGATGCCAACTGGAGCGCCGTGAAACAATACGAGGCACTTGACTTACTCGACAACGATCCGCACGGTCTGCACTGCACCCCTATATTGGCAAGCGACCTGCCGGGCAGGGATTTTGACGGGGAACACGTCAAACTGAAGAATGTATGGGGACGTGCTGTCGCCCAGATTTTCGCCTCGGTTTCAAATGCCATGCATCTGGAATTTGATATCGAATACATCAAGCCTGCCATGCGTGAATGCGGTCTCGTGTATTACGGATGCTGTGAGCCGCTTGACAAGAAAATGGATATCGTTGAGCAGATACCCAATCTCCGCAAGGTATCTATAACTCCGTGGGCAGATGTAAATATCGCGGCCGAAGCAATCGGGAAGAAATATGTATTGTCATCAAAACCCAATCCGGCCTCTGTCGCGGTTGACAAACTGGACCATGCCAATCTCAAGAAGGAAATCACATTGATTCTTGATGCCTGTGTTAAGAACGGCTGTTCCTGCGATATGGTTCTCAAGGACATCAGCACCTGTGGCGGACGTCCGCAGAATATTTTCGAATGGGAACAAGTTGTCATGGAGCTGGTCAAGTCGCGGTTTTGCTAGCCCGTATTTTCCCGGAATTGATCAGTTGCCGACGGGGACCGTCGAGAATCCAACCCGCAGACCAGTCGCCAAACCCGAGAGTTCATTTGTGACCCCCATATTTTGCCATCTCGTCAGAGGAGGAGCACGGCCGTGCCTGCACACGCTAGAATCGCGCCCAGGATTGCACGCAGGCTGACATGCTCCTTGTAGATAATGACCGAGAACGGAATGATTATCACTGGCGTCAGCGACACAAACGTCATCGCCAGCCCAGCCGGAATCCGCTGAAACGCAAACATCAGCAACACCACCCCTAGCGCACATTATTCATGAAGAATCTACTGCGAGCGTGTATCTTACACCACCTCAAGGACTTGCCTCGGAACCCGATTTCGACGTGTCTAGCGTCGGGCCCGCCAGCAACGCCGCGATTTCACCATAGTAGTTCTGCATACCCGCGGATTGTGCCATCTCTTGCTACATCTTACCAATCAATAACGCCATAGCGGAGACGGTCCGGGAGACGAAGTCAGCCCTTAAGAATGTCGTCACCATATTCAAATGAAGGCCTCATGCCACCTGTTGCAGACTCAAACAAAGGTCTTTCAAAACTTTATTTTGGACAGGCATGGCCGTTTGTTGTTACGGTTCAAAATTAGAGGAGATCAATTGAAATGGAAAGCAGTGGAAAAAACCGCTCTGAGCAATATGATATAGCAATTATCGGCGGAGGCATTTCCGGAATCGGGGCGGCACTTGCCGGCATAGAGGCGCGGAAACGGATAGTTGTGTTTGAACGCGATGTTTGCTGCGGCGCCACGTCAAACAACAGTCTGCGGATTATTCATGGTGGACTCAGGTATCTCCAGTCAGCAGATATGCCGCGCGTGATCCGGTCAATAAAAGATCAGGCTTACTGGCTCGATCATGCACCCGAAGCCGTTTCGCCATTACTCAGCATGTTTGCTCTCCGGCAGACAGGGCTGAAGTCCCGCCTGCCTATGCGGGCCGCCGGATTATTCTACCGGAACATCTACTCAATGCTGTCCAGCCGTAAGACAAAAGCAAAAACCATCACCGCAAAGGAGGCGGATGCCATCTCACCCGCACTTTCCGGCTCCGCAAATTACGGGGCTTTCATCTGGCAGGAGGCCTTGCTTTCAGCACCTTTCCACTTCCACGGAATGTTGAAGAACCAACTACTGGACGCCGGCGCAGAAATACGGGAAAATAGCCCTGTTCAAGCGGTCTGCCAGACAGCATACGGTTACGAAATCAAACCGTACGGAATAACTGCCCGCTCGGTTATCGCCACGCTTGGCCCATGGTTTGGAAGCGTACGTCTCGAGGGAATCGATCTCCACCGTCCAGCATTTCCAGCCGGATGGTGTAAAGCGTTCAACCTGGTGATTAACCGCCGCCTGTGCGGCGAAGCGGCATTTGCGGTGCACACGGCACAAGGCCGCATGTTCTTCTTTGTCCCGCGTGATGCCGATACAACAGCACTCGGAACATGGTATGAGCCATGGACCGGCGCGCCGGAAAAAGGACAGCCGACCGAAGAAGAAGTTGAACGTTTTCTCAAAGACTGCAATGAGGCCCTTCCTTCTGCTGTACTGCGGCGGCAGGATGTCTTGAATGTTGAGTGGGGCATCCTTCCGATCCGGGCTCTCTCCGCAACGGACCCGAAACTTCACGGCTCGCATAAAGTGATCCGATCAGAACGATACGCAGAAGTCATGAGCACTAAATACACAACATTCCTGAGCCAAGGCAGAGACCTCGTGAAACGCGTCTCATACTAGTAGTCGTCCCCATCAGATCCAGACGAACGCTCTGTCCCCGCGGTCACCCCTAACTTGGTGGCCCTGGAAATAATACTTTATATAAGTATCATGAAAAGTG
>CAZANS010000216.1:0-4511 GCA_964486565.1 uncultured Victivallales bacterium | reverse complement strand
CGCAATCATGCCCAAATACCCCGGAGTCGAGAGCACGCCGCGCGACATCAAGTTCGCCTTCGAGGACATCGAGAAAAAGGCTGTCAGGGATGCAATACTCCATAGGAGGCAGCGCTCCGACGGCAGAGGGATCGAAGATCTGAGAAAACTCACTGCCGAGGCGGGGCTCATGCCCAGGGCGCACGGCAGCGGACTGTTCTCCAGAGGTGAGACCCAGGCGCTGGTCCTCGCGACGATGGGCACTGGACGCGACGCGATTCTCGCGGACACCATCGTCGGCGATGTAGAGAAGAAGTTCTACCTGCACTACAACTTCCCAAACTTCAGCGTCGGCGAGGCCGGCAGGATCATGGGGCCGGGAAGACGCGAGATCGGCCACGGCAACCTTGCCGAACGCTCGCTCTCAAAAGTCGTGCCTAAAGACCTGCCGTACGCAATAAGGTGCGTCTCGGAAGTGCTCTCGTCAAACGGCTCGACCTCCATGGCCAGCGTATGCGGCGCAACTCTCGCGCTGATGGATGCCGGCATCGCGATCAAAGCCCCGGTGGCAGGGATATCCTGCGGACTGGTCGAGGAGGAAGGAGAGGCACTGCTCCTCACTGACATACTCGGCTCGGAGGACCACTATGGAGACATGGACTTCAAGGTCGCGGGAACAGAGAAGGGAATCACAGGATTCCAGCTCGACCTCAAGACCTCCGGTATCAGCATCGAACTGCTCTACCAGGCAATGATGAGGAACAAATCGGCACGCATGGAGATCCTGAAGGCCATCACCGACTGCATCCCCGCCCCAAGAGACCATATGAGCAAATACGCTCCAAGGATCGAGTCCATGAAGATCAATCCCGAGAAGATCGGCGCACTTATAGGGCCCGGCGGGAAAATCATCAAGGGCATCCAGGAACAGACCGGGGCGACCATCGAGGTCAGCGACGACGGCACCGTGAATATCTTCACTGCCGACGGCGAGGCAATGCAGAAGGCCCTGCAGATGGTCGGCGCGGTCGTCGCGGAAGTAGAGATCGGCAAGGTCTACCGTGGCAAGGTCATCTCCGTCAAGGAGTTCGGCGCATTCGTCGAGATCCTGCCCGGACAGGAAGGCCTGCTGCATATCTCCGAGCTAGCAGACTACAGGGTGGAAAAAGTCACCGACATCTGCAAGGAAGGAGACATGGTGACCGTAAAGGTGCTCGATGTGGACGACAGAGGAAAGATCCGCCTGAGCAGAAAGGCGGCCCTCAAGGAAATCGAATGAAAGTTTCGCTGAACTGGCTCAAAGAGTATATCCAGACCGATTGCTCAGCAGACCAGCTTGCCGAAATGCTGACGATGGCAGGGATCGAGGTCGAGGAGACCCGCCCCTGCCCCCCTACAATCCCCAAAGGCGTGCTTGTCGCCGAGATACTTAAACGCGAGCCACACCCCAACGCGGACAAGCTCTCCGTTTGCCAGGTGGAGACAGGCTCGGGGAAAGTTCAGGTCGTTTGTGGAGCCCCCAACTGTGACCCAGGCTTGAAGGCTCCGCTCGCAACCGTCGGAACTTCTCTCAACGACCACCGGACCGGTAGATCCACGACAATCTCGGACGCCAACATCCGCGGCACTGCATCCAAAGGCATGCTATGCAGCAGCCGGGACATCGGAATCGACGACTGCCACGACGGGATAATGATCCTCCCAAAACACCTCGCTGTTGGAACCCCGATCTGCAAATTCCTCGTACCAGACACAGTCTTCGATGTCGAGATCACCCCAAACCGACCAGACTGCCTCTCTCACTGGGGAATCGCCAGAGACATCGCGGCATTGACCAACACAAAACCACGTTTCCCCGATTTCAAGACCACAAGACCGAAAACAAAAGACTCGAAGACGATCGTCAAGGTGAAAAACCCAGCACTCTGCCCTAGATACAACGCAAAGGTGATCCGCGGCGTGAAGGTCTCGGAAAGCCCAGAGTGGCTCAAGACGAAACTCTCCGCAATCGGCCTCAGACCAATCAACAATATCGTTGACATCACAAACTTCGTGATGATGGAGCTGGGGCATCCCCTGCATGCTTTCGACCTGGACTTGCTGGAGGGAAAGACCATCGTCGTAAGAAATGCCGCACCAGGCGAGAGCATCCAGACCCTCGACGGCAACTCACTGAAACTCAACGAGTCAAACCTCATGATCTGCGACACTAGAAACCCTGTCGCTCTAGCAGGAATCATGGGCGGAGAAAATTCTGGCGTCACCGAGGCAACAAGGGATATACTCCTTGAAAGCGCGGTCTTCAATCCGTCAAACATCCGCGCCACCGCCAGAGCTCTAAAGATATCCAGCGACTCATCGTTCCGTTTCGAGAGAGGCGTGGACTGGAACATGTCAGAGACCGCCAGCGACAGGGCCGCTTCGCTCATCCTGGAGCTTGCAGGTGGAAATCTCTCAGAGGCCGCCGACATCAAGACTACCCCACCAAAACTCCACATGTTCGAATGCAGATTCGACAAGATCAGAGATACTCTGGGAATAAAGATAGGCGACCAAGACATCGTCTCTATCCTACAGTCCCTCGGACTAGATGTGGAAAACATCTCAGACAAAAAATGCACCATAACATCCAACTCATACAGGATGGACATAGCCAGAGAGGCCGACATCGCCGAGGAGGTGGCCAGGATTCACGGCCTCCACAAAATACCACCATCCCCCATGGGGGCACAGTCCGCATCCTCAATCATCTCAGACTCATACATCAAGCTCCAAAATTTCCGGGACCACCTCATCGGAATAGGGTTCAATGAATGCATCAACTACACCATGACCCAGTCCGAAAGGGCCGCCGCAGATGCGAGATTCGCAAACGACGACCTCATCAGGGTCTCAAACCCCATCAGCGTTGACATGGGCTACCTGCGCCCCTCGCTGCTGTCGAATATGCTCGACACCGTCGAGAGAAACGTATCGCGCCAGAACCACGACCTCAAGCTGTTCGAGATCGGCAGGGTATTCTGCGCCAACCTGCGGATATTCCCCGAGGAGCGCACGGAATGCTGCATCGCAATCACCGGCAGGAAACACCCGGAAAGATTCTCCGAGGAGAAAAAAATCAATTTCGACTTCTTCGACATCAAGGGAGTAATGGAGACACTCCTCAACATCTATAAGATTTCAGAGGACAACCAGGATGTCGAATTCAAAAAACTTGACCAAGATGCCGCAATGGACAACTTCGCCCCGGGATGCGCATGCTCACTGTCCGTCGCCGGCGAGCAGGTCGCCGTACTCGGCAAGACTGCCACAAGGCTCACAAAAGGAATCAGACTCACCAACCCATTGTTCATCGCAATGCTAAACCTTGACTTCTTCTGCTCAAGGAAAAAAGACGAGGCTCCCGACGGATCAAAGACAACAAGATTCAAACCCATTACTCCGTACCCATCAACAACCAGGGACGTGGCATTCATCGCAGATGCAACAATGCAGCACGCCTCAGTCATGCGCACGATCCGCGACGCAAAAGCGAAGGATATCGAGAAGATCGAGATCTTCGACATCTTCACTGACGACTCCACAATCGGCAAGGGCAAGAAAAGCATGGCATACTCCATTACATTCAGAAATCCCGAGAGGACCCTCACCGACAAGGAAGTCAACGAGGCCCACGAGAAAATCCGTGCGAAACTCGCAAAAAAACTCCCCGTCGAATTAAGATGACCTCATTCCCAGCTCGACCCAGACTCGCAGAGTCAATCCCAGACACCTGGAAATCCATACTGAAGCAGGAACTCGAAAAACCATACTTCCGCGACCTCGAGAAATTCCTCGAAAAAGAAATGGCCGAGCACATCGTCTTCCCAAGGCACGAATGCATATTCAATGCATTCCGACTCACCCCACCGGAAAAGGTCAAGACTCTCATCCTCGGACAGGATCCATACCACGACGAGGCCCAGGCCCACGGCCTGGCCTTTTCCGTCCCAAATGGAATACCCAAGCCACCTTCTCTCAGAAACATCCTCAAGGAACTGCACTCCGACCTCGGAATACCAATCCCATCGCACGGCTGCCTCGAACACTGGGCAACTCAAGGCGTGTTGATGCTCAACTGCGTCCTCACAGTAAGAGCACACCAACCCAACTCACACTCAAAAAAAGGATGGGGACAATTCACAGACACCCTCATAAAAATACTCGACTCATCAAAAAACAACCTCGTGTTCATCCTATGGGGAAAACACGCACAGGAAAAAACAAGCCTCGTGGATACATCAAGAAACCATGTGATAACATCCCCACACCCATCCCCGCTGTCAGCCACAAGAGGATTCCTCGGAAGCAAACCCTTCTCCAGAACAAACAACATCCTGAAAAAAAACAACATCCAGCCAATAGATTGGATTATCCCTGAAATCCCCTCTCAACCCGCACAAGCCAAATTCGAATGAGCCAGTTTCAAAACTCCGCGAAACCGCCCCCACAAGGCCCCGACACGGCATCGGCCACACCAGCCATCTCTCTAT
>CAZANS010000215.1:0-4511 GCA_964486565.1 uncultured Victivallales bacterium | reverse complement strand
ACTGTCTGTGCCTGCCATTTCGCCGTGGCGAATGCCGTGCCTCCGCCCCAACCCTTTGGGCGGCAGGCTCTTTTGGCGCGAATGCCACGCCGCCGCGGTCGGGACAAACTAGGCAGGTATGCCCACTTCCGCATCGGCGTGGCCTCGCATCCAAAATGGCACGCCGCGCGGGCACGGGGAGTTTTGAAATTGGCTCTGATATCCGGAGATTGGACACATGCGTTTATTTATCAAGATATGCGGTATGACAATGCTGGAGGATGCGTTATTCGCGATATCCTCCGGTGTTGACGCGGTCGGGTTTGTTGCCTATCCTCCCAGCCAGCGCCACGTTTCCCCCGCCGAGGTTGCCGGGATAATCCACGGGCTCGGATCGCCAAGGCAGCTCGTTGGAGTCTTCGTCAATGCCCGCATGGACACCATCAAGGAATATTTGGATGCCGGTATAGACACCATCCAACTGCATGGCGACGAGCCTGCGGATTTCGCGGAGGATTGCCGTTCTTTCGGGGAGGTGTGGAAGGCGATCAGGGCGGGGAGCCGCGAGCATGTGTCATCGCACAAGGACTACCCCTGCGACAAGTTCTTGATAGACGCGTTCGACGAGACCCTTCCCGGCGGAACAGGCCTTCAAGTCGCCCGAGACATCGCCAAGTTCGCGGTGGAAACGCTGCCGCGCCCAGTGATACTTGCAGGAGGCCTGACACCTGCGAATTTCGCAAGCGTGGCCGAAGAAGTCCGCCCGTTCGGGATGGACTTCAACAGCGGCGTGGAGTCATCTCCCGGGGTGAAGGACCACTCTCTGATCAAGAAGCTTTTCGGCTAGAAGTTCCAGTTCGCGATGATCGTGAATGGCAGCACCCCGGCTTCGTTGAGGTTCACTATGCCCAACTGGAACGACGCGTCCTTGCAGACGTTCACGAGGCCGAACTGCAGGCCGGTGACCTTGTCGGTGATATTGACCGGGCTGGCCTGCAAACCTACAACATGCTCGGATATGCAGAAAAGAGGTGCGGTCTGCACTCCATAGACCTCTTTTGTCCAGCAACACGCCACCGCAAACTCCACTCCGCACACGGTGTTAAGCCCTCCGGCGATCGGCAGCCCCGCACGGAAACCGCTTATGTTCGTGTCGTTAGAGGAAGACGGAACCCCAGGTATGAAAACAACACCGAAAAAGTCCCATGAGACCTCCTCGGAGTCGGCAGCATGGCAGGCGAACGAGCAAGACAAAACTAGAACAGAAACTATAAAGAACTTGTTCACGACAGAATCTCCTCTCACAAGTGTAGCCGAGTGGCGTCAGAAATTGAAGTTGACAACAGGGAAGAAAGGCAGCCAGCCGTTCTTGATGATGTTCAGTGCACCGAACTGCAGCCCGTCCTTCTCGCTGAAGTTGAACACACCCAACTGTACGCCGTCAAGCTCCTCGGCAAGATTCACCGCGCCGCCCTGAAACCCTGTAAGCTTCTTGGAGGTCATGTTGACCACCCCGAACTGTATTCCCGTCAGCTCTGTTCCGCACATGGTCACCGGCGCAATCTGCGCCCCGTAAACCTCCTCAGCCATGCCGAGTGAACCGACAGCCTGCAGACCGTAGATGCTGCCGGTGATGCAAGGGCCAAAAGTAGATGACTGTATGCCATAGACCTCCCTCGCCAGACAAGTCCCCCAGAAGGATGCCTGGATGCCGCCGATATATCTCGTCCCGCTGTAGAGGATCGAGGGCTCCACTCCATAAACCCTGCCGTAGCCGTCGCACATCGGGGCTCCAAGCTTGACACCATAGACATTCGACATCCTGGTGAAGCTCGGCCACTCAGGGGAAAAGCCTATCTGGAAAAGGGTCCACTTGTTATGCGGCAAAGGCGGCACCTCGGGAATCTCCCCCTTCGGGGTCTCCGATATCCCTATCTTGTGCTTTCTTGGCTTCACCTCCTCTTGAGCATCCAAAGAAAACCCCAGCAAAAACGCAAGTCCGACCACTACAAGCACAGTCTTCATAGCCTCCCTTTCCTTTTTTCATGAACCTTATTTAAGACACGAGAAACAACCGCTCCCGAACAGCGTCTCAAGACGAACCGGGAATGCGACCCGATAAAAAATGTCTTCCGAGCCAGTTTCAAAACTTATTTTCTAGTGACAGACAATACAACTTTTTCCCCGCTGTAGTTGAAGTCCAGCCCGACGGCATCGCAAATCGCCCGTATCGCCTCGGACGCTGGGATGCCACGAGTCTTGAAGGTTAACGGCGGCCATTTGAGGTCTCGGGGGTTGAATCCTTCGTAGTTGAAGGAGAACTTCTGTCCCAGTCCGGCGGAGATCTTTGCGGCAAGAGCCGTGAATGCACGGTCGAGAGGAAGCTCTTCAAAATCCAGCCCGTCCAGGATGCAGCCATAGAGCCTCTCGTTGATGGAGGGTTGGGGTTGATCTTCCAAAGCCTGCGTCTCACGGGCGGCGATCTCAGATACATATGACCATTCAGAGGCGGCGAGTCGCTGCTCAGCATCCGCATCCCTCCTCGCCAACCCTGCCTCGCGAAGCTTCCTCGACA
This sequence comes from uncultured Victivallales bacterium, assembly GCA_964486565.1. GTDB lineage: Bacteria > Verrucomicrobiota > Lentisphaeria > Victivallales > JAADHT01 > JAFGFR01. Next base: position 1,957 of record CAZANS010000215.1, on the reverse strand, counting down.
CTGACATCAGCCACCTCGTGGCTTCAATGTTGTAGGGATCGAGGACCAATACCTGCTCGTACTTGTCGCGCGCTGCAATGTACAATCCGCTCTCGTTCAATATGGCTCCCTGACGGCAGAGGGAGGCGATCTTGATATTCCTGCCTTTCAAGTCCGGGATATCAGCCTCTACAGACTTCTTGTAGGCAATGGAGGCGATCTCTTTGTCTAGCCTTTCTGTCAGGTGCTTCACCCTCGGGGCAAGAGACGGATCGGCCTCGACAGCCCTGCAAGCCATCTCCATGGCCAAGGTACAGGACTCCACCGACCTTCTGCTTCTTGCATCCCAGTATAGGAAGCGCGCCCAGTCCAGGTATGTCGTGGCAAGACGGGATTTAAGGTTCCTCATATCTGTTTCGGGCAGCGCCAACTCCTCGGCTTTGACGATCGCGTCGACATAGCACCGTGCAGCCATAGTGTAGTCGTCTTCTCGAGACGCCTGCTCCGCACGGGCAAGGAGCCTTTCGATCTCCTGCCCCCCCAGTCCTCCGAGCCGCTGCGCCACACACCCACACACGAGCAACAGAACAGACACAAATGCCAGATGCCTTGGAAAAGCCATGTCAACCTTCTCCGAAAAGAATTTCATCCGCTCGACAGAAAACAAACTTACATTAGCACGCCACATCGTGAATTTCAACATATGATTGGCATTTACTTCTCGGTGAATGTATTTTGCAATTGGCTCCGGGGATTGCAAATCCCCCGGCGAAGATCATGAGTTGAAAGGGCTGAAAGTTGAGAGACTCTGTCAAAATCAGGACTGAAAGGGCGGACGTGCTGCTCGCGGGAAACGGTCTTTGCGAAAGCCGCGAGAAGGCAAGGACCATGATAATCGCCGGGAAGGTGCGTGTCGGCGACGACCATGTCGTGTCCAAACCCTCCGACAAGTTCCCCAGCGACACCGCATTTACACTTCAGTCTCCCGCCCCATACGTCAGCCGCGGAGCGCTCAAGTTGCTCCCCGCCCTGGACAAACACCTCCCGGACCTCAGCGGACTTACCGCCATGGACATCGGGGCATCCACAGGCGGGTTCACAGACCTGATGCTGCAAAGGGGACTGGCGAAAGTTTATGCGATTGACTCCGGCAGGGGGCAGCTCCACCAGAAGCTCAGGGACGACCCGAGGGTGGTTTGTTTGGAAAAGACCAACGCCCGGCACCTCGACAGCTCCATCGTCCCGGCAAAGGTGGATGTCGTCACCATGGACGTGTCATTCATCTCCGCAACCCTGCTTATCCCGTCGGCATCAAGCCTCCTGAAGCCCGGGGGATGGGCATTCATCCTCGTGAAGCCACAGTTCGAGGCGGGAATCTCTGATGTCGGCAAGGGAGGCGTAGTGAAAGATCCCGATGTTTGGCAAAAAACGGTCGAAAAGGTCGTCCAATGCGCAGAAAATCACGCAGATCTCCATTTCATCGAAACCATTCCATCCCCGATCAAGGGGCCGAAGGGCAACCAGGAGTTCGTAACGGTGTTCAGGAAGCTCTATCCCGCCCTTCCTTGCACGTAAGCGTCGTCCGTTTGCGCGGCGCTATAATATTAGACCTTAGAAGCCAGTTTGGCTCCTTGACAAGTGGCTTTCCCATGCTAGGTCACCACCTTTTTATTGTGTTGTGACAAGGAGTGCTGTGTTTTGGCATGGGTGACAGCAAAGAAGAGAAGTCTGTATTTGAAGGGATTTCCTCAAGCCCACCCAAGCATTCATGGCGGTCTTCATCATCGAGTGCTCCTATCTGGCGCATGTCGCCGCGATAGAGTTGAACGACAACAACTTGAGCATGTCTTGCTGGGCGCTGACTGTGCTTTTCTTTTATTTTGCGGTGACGCGCGAGAAGCTGATCTACTGGCTGCTTATCGGAGTTGCAGGCGGGATAGCTGTGATGACGAAGTACAGTGCTGTTTTTCTATTTGCG
>CAZANS010000214.1:0-4521 GCA_964486565.1 uncultured Victivallales bacterium | reverse complement strand
ATTCTTTCTTTTTCGCGCAGATTCGCGTTAATCGCGTGGAAATGATTGAATGGATTTATTCCCCCTAATGAAACAAATGTAACCAATGAAACTAATGTACTTAATGAAACCAATCAACCCCTTAATTCCACTTGAATTATCCATGCAGTATGTATATATTACCGGCATTTACCTGTGAAAAACGACGACGAGGTGTTAAAAATGCATGATTTGACTAGAATATTGAATCCTGCGGGGAAGAGTTTTTTCCTTTTGGGTCCTCGCGGGACAGGGAAGACTACCTGGCTCAGGCAGAGATTTCCCGATGCCTATAAGTTTGATTTGCTGAATGAAGGTATTTACCAGCGTTTATTGTCAAATCCCGGGTTGTTTGCCATGGAGATACAGGCGGTGTCTGAAAAAACTGTCGTTATCATTGACGAAGTGCAGCGTTTGCCAAATCTACTGAATGAGGTTCACAGGTTTATTGAAAATGAAGGGAGGACTTTTATTCTTTGCGGTTCTAGCGCACGCAAATTGAAACGCTCGGGAGTTAATCTTCTTGCTGGGCGTGCAACTCTAAGGAATATGCATCCGTTAACGCCTACTGAACTGGGGGAGTTTTATGATCTTGAGGAAATCATGGCCACCGGGTCACTTCCTATCGTATGGGACTCCAATGACAAGCAGGAAACGCTTAGAGACTATGCCCGATTCTATCTGAAAGAGGAAATACAGGCTGAAGCCCTGGTCCGCAATTTACCAGGCTTTGCTCGATTTCTTCCAATAGCCGCCTTGTATAATGCCCAGACAGTAAACATCACCAATATTGCCCGTGAGGCCGGTGTTGCCAGGACTACAGTAACTGGGTATCTGGACATACTGCATGAGACGTTGCTGACATTCAGTGTTCCTGCCTATGAAGCTAAGTTGAGGGTCAGGGAACGAAAACTCCCCAAACTTTACTGGTGCGACCCGGGTTTGGTCAGGGTGATGAAACATTCCTCTGGGACACCGGCTCAGGAGGAAAGGGGGGCACTGTTTGAGGGACTGGTCGCTCAGACTATAAGGGCCTACAAAGACTACAATAATGTTTGCGATGAGTTTTATTACTGGGCATCCGCTGGAAGCCGGAATACCGAGGTTGACTTTCTTTTGCTCATAAACGGGGAAATTGTTGCCGTCGAGGTCAAATCTGGAAGTAATTTTTCTGACAGATGGTGTAGGGGGCTCAGGGTGGTATCATCTCTGAAGAATTTAAAACGGCGAGTAATTGTCTACCCCGAAGGGCCGGATTTGAAAACCGGCGACGGTATCGAGCTGATGTCTTTCTTCAAATTTGCCCAGATCATGGCGAAGGGGGAACTTCTTAAATTCTAGATCTCCAAATCTCTCAATCTTTAAATCTGTGTTGCTGTGATGCAGTGTTGCAGTGATGCTGTAATGCAGCAATCTAAGTGTCCCGCCTTCACTTTGTTACTGCGGCGTGCAGGTGTCAGGGTTCGCCCTAATCTTTCAACATGATAATTTTTCCTATTTCCTGCTTGAATTTGGCACAAAGCCGGATAGGTTATGCTTGATAAACATAATGTTCAAGAGGCATAGTAATGAAATTAGCATTTCTAAACAGAGAAGATGAGATAAGGCGCCTGAAGGCTTGCCTTGCATCTCGGGGAAATTTTTTGGCGGTTGTTTATGGTCGGAGACGGTGTGGGAAATCCACTTTATTGCAGCAGCTTATCAATGAAGAGTCGGTCTATTATTTGGCAAGTCAATGTAGTATGAGGCTTCAGCTAGAATCAATTGCTGTTGAGATTGACAAGAAAATATCTGGTTTTGCTTCGGTGAGCTATCCGAATTGGAGCTCCTTAATAAATAATCTCCACAGCAGGAAGTCCACAAGAATAAATTTAATAATTGACGAATTCCCTTATTTTGTGCAGGAAGACCCGGCACTTCCAAGTATAATTCAAAAATACCTTGATGAACCCGGTGATGACAAAGTAAATTTCATTTTATGCGGTTCTGCACAACGAATGATGCATGGTTTCATTATGGACTCAAAGGCCCCATTGTATGGGAGGGCTCGGGAAATATTGAAAATAGCTCCATTGAGACCGGGTTGGCTTACGGGAGCCCTTAACATTAATGCCAAGACGGCTTTGGAATATTACGCTGTCTTTGGAGGTATTCCGAGATATTGGGAGCTTGCCGCTGATTATCCCGATTTAGGTGCTGCGGTTAAAGATTTAATTCTTGACAGGAAAGGTGTGTTACATGACGAACCCATGCGACTGCTTTTAGATGATATGAAAAGTGCCGTTCAACCATATTCTATCCTAACTTTATTGGGTCAGGGGTGCCGGAAGGTTTCCGAGATCGGGGCAAGATTGGAAATTCCTGTCTCCAGCATGAGCCGCCCTCTGGCCCTGCTGCAGGATCTTGGTTATATCCAAAGAGAAATTCCTTTTGGCGAGAATGCGACGAACTCCAAAAGATCTTTGTATTCAATAAAAGATAATTTCATTAACTTTTATTTTAGTTTTGTTGATGCGAATAAATCGTTGTTGGAAATTGACCTTGTTGAAAAAGTATGGTCAAAAATGTGTGATCGGCTAAATCTATTGTATTCCAATGTATGGGAAGATTTGGCACGTCATTCCGTCCCTTTCCTTAAAATTGAAGATATAGAGTGGAATCCCGCGAGGAGGTGGTGGGGGAAGGGGGTTGACGGCAATGATTTGGAAATTGATATCATGGCTGAATCACTAGATGGGGAATATATTCTGGCTGGAGAAGTAAAATGGGGTGATTCTGTCAAGATTGATGAGGTGTTAAACAAATTAAAATATTCCGTGTCAAATATCCCAGGCTTTAAGAATAAAAAAATAATCTACGCTCTATGGCTTAAAAACAAGCCGGTGTCCGCTGGCAACATTGTCACTCCGGATGATGTCTTTGCTGTGTTGAAATGATCATTCATGGCAAAAGAATTCCTCAGATCGCCGCTGTTATGGGGGCTTGCGAAATCGGTAAATTCCCAAATCCTTCAACCCACTTTCCGCACCTTTTTGAACACTTTTTTATGGTATTTTCAAAAAATTCCATAAATTTCACTTTTCAGGACTTGACTAGCGCATAATATATACGCTATATTACCTGTATGCAAACGGAAAAGTCAAAAAAACTTTTAAGAGAGCGTTCAAGTCTTCTAGGCGAGCTTGGCGCGCTCTCACGTCTGCTGCATGGTTCCTGGATTGAACGCTACTCTGTCTGCTCACGCCCCGGCTGCAAATGCCGGAGCGGCGACCGGCACGGGCCTCGGCACTATCTTGTTGTCAACGAGAATGGCCGACAGCGGCAGAAGTATGTTCCCAACGCATGCGTCCCGGCTGCCCTTGAGGGGCTGGCCGAGTACCGCAGGCTACATGAGATCACGGAACGCCTGACACAAATTAATCTTGCTCTGATGAAAGAGGGTTCCTATGAAGCTTGATGCTTGCCTCCCTGCCGGACTTGAGGCTTTTGCCGGCGCTGAAATTCATGAAGAAGGCTTTCTGGCTGTGGCGGCTGCGTATTGCCGGAGACTGGATCTGGTCGGGACGGTAGACAGGATGGTTCCGACGCGGATGCACCTGCGCCCCGGGCTGGCAGTGCAGGCGATGGTCCTGGACACGCTCTCAGGCCGATCGCCGCTTTACCGTATCGAGCAGTTTCTGGCCGGGGAGGACGCTGAGCTCCTGCTCGGCGAGAAGATTTCCCCCCACGACTACAACGACACCAACATAGGGCGCTCGGTGGATGCAATCTTTGAATCCGGGCCGTCAAAAATAATCACTGAGATCGGTGTCGCCGCCACGAAGCTGTTCATGCTCGACACGACCACGCCCAGCTATGACACAACTTCGACCAGCGTATGGGGTGAGTATTCCGCATGCGGGCTCGACACGCCGCCGCCGGGGCCGGTCGTCACCCACGGCCACAGCAAGGACAATCTGCCTGGGCTGAAGCAGTTCATGACCGAACTGCTGTGTGTCGACCGGGGTGTTCCGATCTTCGGCGGTGTCATGGACGGCAACTCCTCCGACAAGACATCAAACAATAAATTACTCTCGAAGATAAGCTCTATAATGGCGAGGCACGGGGTCGGGGCGGGAGCCTTTGTGTATGTGGCCGACTCTGCGATGGTGACCGAGGACAACCTGAAAGCTCTGGGATCGAACCTATTCGTTTCAAGGTTGCCTGCCACCTACTCCGAGTGCTCCAGGGCTATATGCGAGGCGGTCGGGGCGGATGCATGGATAGAACTCGGCACACTGGCTGAGCATCCGTCCACAAAATCGAGGCCTTGCGCCGAATACAAGACGCACGAGACGTCTGTCAGTCTGTACGGGGAAATTTACAGGGCGGTGGTAGTGCACTCCAGCTCGCATGACAAGCGCAGGCAGAAAAAGCTGAAGAAGGCCATCACCGAATCCGCTAAAGCCATAGCCAAGGAATTGAACACGGTGCAATCCGTCTATTTCTGCGAGGAAGATGCCA
>CAZANS010000213.1:0-4540 GCA_964486565.1 uncultured Victivallales bacterium | reverse complement strand
TCTGCCGCACCTGCGCTCCCAACGCGGTTCACGCGGAGTTTTGAAACTGGCTCTAACATGTTAATAATTAGATGGTTAACCCAACCCGACCACTATATTCTTTTCATTTTGCATATTTTGGATGATGCTTCTCAGTTCCGAGAGTTGTGCTTCGGGGTTGTGTTCTGAGAGTTGCGGGATATTTCCTTTGACTTTGATTATGGAAGAACCATGTTGTGCGAGCACTTTTCCCTTCTTGACGGTCATCCGTGAGCAGATGCCTGAGATGGCTAGGAGGATTCGGAGGGATGACAGGGTGAGGAAGTTAGAGACTTCCGCCGGCAAGTTTCCGAAGATGTCCGCGAGCTCATTCCTGACAGCCTCGAGTTCCTCATCGGATGTGGCTGCCGCGATGATCTTGTAGTATTTGACCCTGATTTTTTCGGATTCGATGAAGCTCTCGGGGATACATGCGCACAAGCATCCTGGTGAGTGCTCGTGGGAATAGACAATGAAATCAATGTCGATGTCCACCTGAGGGACGAAGATGTCGGAGCCCTTGCGTGTGGAAGCCACCGCGTCCTTTAGCAGGCGGCAATACAGGTCGAATCCTATGGCGTTTATATGCCCGCTCTGCCTGATGCCGAGGATATTGCCTGAGCCTCGTATCTCCAGGTCCCTGAGTGCAAGCCTGAGTCCGGAACCCAGTTCTGTGTATCGTTTGATGGCTGCAATTCTTTTGCGTGCCGATCCGGTGAGCATGGACTCCGGGGGGAGAAACAGGTAGGCGTATGCCTGCCGATGCCAGCGGCCGACCCTGCCTCTGAGCTGGTAGAGGTCCGAGAGCCCGAATCTGTCGGCTCTGTCAATCACGATCGTGTTGGCGTTGGGTATGTCGAGCCCCGACTCGATGATGGTGGTGCAAACGAGGACATCTATCTCGCCGCCCAGGAAGGTGCCCATCACTGACTCGAGGTCCTTCTCGTGCATTTTCCCGTGGGCGACAGCGAATTTTGCATCGGGGACCAATGCTGTCAAACGTGCGCATCTTTTGGTTATTGACTCTATCCTGTTGTGCAGGTAGTAGACCTGGCCGCCGCGTCCGACCTCCTGTCGTATGGCCTCGGCGGCGATGTCGTCGTCCTGCCTTGCAACGAAAGTCCTGACTGGCAGCCTCTTTCCGGGAGGTGTCATTATTGTGCTCATGTCCCTGAGCCCTGTCATGGACATGTATAGTGTCCTTGGTATTGGTGTTGCGGTCATGGTGAGCACGTCGACGTTGGCGCGGAGCCTCTTTAGCCTTTCCTTGTGCGACACTCCGAAGCGCTGCTCCTCGTCAATGACTAGGAGGCCGAGGTCGTGGAACTTGACATCGGCCTGGATCAACCTGTGTGTTCCGATGATGATGTCAACTTTGCCCTCCCATAGCATTTTCAACACGTTTTTCTGCTCGTGTGGGGTCCTGAATCTGCTGAGGGTCTCCACAAGCACGGGGTATTGGGCGAATCGTTCTGAGAAGTTATAGAAGTGCTGTTGAGCCAGGATAGTTGTAGGGACGAGAATTGCGACCTGTTTTCCTCCGGCGACAGCCTTGAATGCTGCGCGCATTGCGACCTCAGTCTTGCCGAATCCCACGTCTCCGCAGAGGAGCCTGTCCATCGGCCTGGAGCTGGCCATGTCCTTTTTTATATCTGCTGCGGATCTTATTTGGTCTGGAGTCTCTGCGAATGGGAATGAGCGTTCGAAGAGGTGCTGCATGGAGTCGTCCTTTGGGAACGGGAAGCCTTTTGTCTTTATCCTTGCCGCCTGCACTCCGAGTAGCTCGACGGCCATGTCTCTGATGTCCTTGGCTGCTGCCAGCCGGGCATTGCCCCAGGACTTCCCCCCGACCTTGCTTAGCTCTGGGATGTCCTTTTTGGAGCCTAGGTATCTGCTTAGGAGGTTTGCCTGCCTGACCGGGACGTATAGTTTGAGGTTTTCCGCGAACTCCAGCTCGAACATCTCCTGTGTTCCAGAGGTCTCGGGCAAGGTGGTGATCCCCTTGTAGATGCATATCCCGTGGTTGAGGTGGACTGCATAGTCGCCGTGATCGAGAGAGAAAACCTCGAGTTCGTGCTGTAACGAGGGAGGATTTTCCATTGAAGGCGAACTTTGCTTGCTGTTGTGTGTCGATAATGCAGGTATATGGTTGGGGATTGACGAGAAGATCTCTTTTTCCGGGACGAATGCGAATTTCGCTGACGGGGATACGAATCCGAAGGGGGGTCCTTCCGTGAGGAATTGTATCTTTGAGAAGTCCACACGTTTCTCCGAGCACCATGTGAGCATGTGGTCGTGAGAGTTGTCCAGGACACCTGTGACGAAGAGCTTGTAGTCCGAGTCGAGCCATTGTCTGATTGTGTCTGCGGCGAGCTGGGAATGCAGGATGGCATAGAAATTCCCTCGTGTATCTTTGGATTTGCCGTCTTCTGGGCGGAAAAGGTCTGAGACGCTGCGGATGTCGCATTCCTGGATTGTCCATCCGGCTTTGGGTGGGGGGGCGGCCGGATCGAGAAAGATGAAAATCCCCTCTTGTTCGGATGCGATTAGGCTGTCGAAGGCATCGGTCTCCCATCCTTGCCCGAAGAGGTCCAGATGTGATCTGCATTTGTCTGGAGACACCACTGCGGCGGGAGGTGGAGAGGAGAACAAATCGAGGAAGGTCTTCTGTTCGGCCTCCATGCTGTTCAATCCCGGTACAACAATGTACTCGTCGGTATTCTGAAAGGAGCGCTGGGAGTCCGGGTTGAAGAGCTTAATGGAGTCTATTGTCTCGCCGAAGAACTCGATCCTGGCGGGGTATGCGGCAGCTGGGGAGAAGACATCGAGTATCCCGCCCTTCCGAGCGAACTCCCTTGGAGAACTTACCTCGCACTCGTCGTCGTAGTCGCATTGGAGCAGGCTTGCCACGAGCGAATGGAAGGGTATCTTCATTCCCTGGAAGAGCATTAGGGAGCGTGAATCGAAGGACTCTGGCGATGGGCAATGTGAGAAGACCCCACCGACGCTTGCAAGAAACACCACTCTGGATCCCGCTCTCGCGAGATGCATTGCCTTGACCCGCTCGGCCTCGTTTCCCGGGATGAACTTTTCCCCGGAGACGGTCTCAGGGACTACTACGCAATCCACCCTGAGTCCCAGGAAAGACGACATTGCCGGAAGCAAAGCCGCGGCCCTCTCCGCATCGTTGAGATTGGGAAATATCGCCAGGAGAGGCGTTCTGCCCTGCGATGCCAGCCTAAGTATCTCCAGAATCTCTATCCCGTCGTCAACACTCAGAACCGCTGTTTTCGGGCGTATAACCATGTCAATCCAGCTCTTCAGACATACCTGAGAAGAATTTTTTCTTATTTTCATGCTCTACGCCGACTTGATTTTCTCAATACAGGCAATATTATTCCAGTCCTCGGAATTTAACTCCGAAACGTGGTTTTGTCCATGTTTCATCCGCAGGCAAGGCTGGGAAGGGCGAAAGAACTGCATTGGACGGTGTATTTGCATGGTGTTTTCGACGGCAAGAGGGTAGAAGGTAGCATTCTAAAGCTAAGCAGCGAAACTTCAGGTCTTGACATGGCAAAAGCAGAAAAGAAGAAGAAATTGGAAATCAAGGACGATATCAAGCCGCCCAAGGCAGTCAAAGGATTGTCCGTCGGCAATAAGGAAGTCAAGTCGGAAAGCGGCAGCCGGCCTGAAAAGGCAAAAGCTCAGAAGGTTCGGCCCGTTTCTAAGCCCAAGACGGTTACGCCTGCGGCAAATCCTCCGAAACCAAGCGTTGCCAAGTCTTCATCAAAAAAAGCCGCGCCTGTACCGGCAAAGAAGGCTGCCGCCAGCGCAAAAAGCACCAAGCCGGCGGCGAAACCTTCTGTCACGCCTTCGGCAAAGCCCTCTGCGCCTGCCCCGAAGAAGACGGCCAAACCTGCCGCGAAAGCCGGAAAGGATGTAAAGAAGGCCTCCGTAGGAAGAGTCCTCGATGATGACGATGGCGATGGCGACGTTGATATGGGTGAGGAAGATGTTCTTGAGCAGAAGAGGCTGAAGCTGGAGGCGCGCAAGGCTGAGCTTGCGGAGGTGTCGCTTGCCAAGAATGACACGATGAAGGTCTACATGCAGGATATCGGGCAGATATCTTTGGTGACGAAGGAGGAGGAGATAGAGCTTGCGGCGAGAATACATGGTGACGATCCCGTGGAGCATGACAAGGCCCGTGCGATTCTGATCAAGGCGAATCTGAGGTTGGTGGTCAAGATTGCCCATGACTTCAAGGGGCTTGGGCTGCCACTGCTGGATCTCATATCTGAGGGGAACATTGGGCTTATGCGGGCTGTCGAGAAATTTGACCCGGCGAAGGGGGCGAAGTTCAGCTCGTACGCGGCATGGTGGATCAAGCAGTCAATGAGGCGTGCGTTGGCGAATCACAGCCGGACGATCAGGATACCTGTTCAGTCGGCGGGCAAGATCAACAAGATCAAGGCAGCAAGGATCAAGCTGACCGAGAAGCTGGGCCGCGAGCCCACCGATGCTG
>CAZANS010000212.1:0-4566 GCA_964486565.1 uncultured Victivallales bacterium | reverse complement strand
GAAAGGGAAACCGCTACTCCGTCTCTACGACTGGGACCGCCCTGCTGTGTCCATAGGCTATATACAGAAAGAGGACATCGTCAAGGATGCTGGCTACGCTATAGTGAAGAGACCCACTGGCGGCGGGGTCGTGTACCATGACCTAGACCTAACATATTCTCTGGTTATCCCTCATGGGCACTGGATATGTGATCTTGACCGCGTCGAGAGCTACATGGTGATACACAGGGCGGTTGCCAGGTGTATCGAGATGTTGGGTCTTAAGGCCATTCTTTCAGACGGCAAAGGCGGGAAAGCAGACAAGGCCACTATGCGTTGTTTCGTTACACCGACCAAGTATGACGTGCTTTGTGCATCCGGGCCCGGTTCTTCTGCAAGGAAGATAGCTGGTTCCGCGCAGCGGCGCACACGGGACGGGATCCTGCACCAAGGCAGCATTCTTCTTGCCCCCTTATCTTGCGGGCGCGAGGCATTGAAATCTTTTCTGAGAATCTCGTTTGAGAAAGAGTTCGACATTGTTTTCAGGGAGTATTCACCAGATGCCGGGGAATACCAAACCAAGCACTTGCCGCCGCAGGGAAATAACTCGAACATTTCCCTCTTGCAGACTTGACAATACCAGTTCGCGCAGCATATTTATGCTGGTCTAAAGCAAGGGAAACAAGAACCCGGGATCGAGGAAAATCAAGTGTTGCCGCGGGAAAGGATTCAATTGCTTCTGACGTGCCTGATGCTTTCCGGCGCGTTTTCTCCACTGCCTGCCCTGGCGAGGGAGGATCGCTCGGCACAGCTCATCCACAGTTTCATGTTACAGGTAGAGTCCGGTCCCGACGAGCAGAAACTCCTCGAAACAGGGGTGGAAAACCCGTGGCATTTGGGCTTTATCTGTTTAGGGTGCTTTCTTGAAAAGTTCTATCACAAAAACGTGCATCCTAGTTTGTCCTCATGCGGCTTTAACCTCTCAGGCATGTTGATATGAACCATGCGGCAACTGCTTTATTTAGGTTGAAATGAGGCCATGTGCCTGGAGTCTCTTGAGCAGTCTCGTCGTCCTCCCGCTGAACCGCATTGCATCCCCGGGAGATTCCTTGCCTCTGAACACATGTCTCATCACGTCTTCGTTGCGAAATCCTGGAAGCGAGTGCTGCCCCTGCATCACGGCCTCGAAAAGAGCTATGTGCTGGCGGAATGCAGGATTGAAGCCCGCGTAGCAGCGCCCCTTGCGGATTGTCCTGCATGACAGCCTTCTCATGTCCATCTCCGCCATTCGGGGATCATCCTGGACTGACAGCACGTTGAGGATCGCCAAGCCAGGTGAAACAGTTGTCGTGACTGGTGTATTCCATCCCGTGCCTGTCCATGAACGGGAACCACGTCTGTATGCGCACGTGCATCATGCCGAAGGTCCTGTCGATGAAACATCAGTACAGGCAGAGGCATTTGCGCGTGTCGTTCTTGATGCACGGACGGTTCTCGCCTTACACGACTCTGAAACCGTCACACGCCTCCTGAATTGTTCGCAACACCAATTGGAGCGTCATTCTAAATTTTCAACCCGTAGACTTCGCTTTGGTATGAGTCATATTCGCAGACTCAGCTCCTCGGCGACTTTTTGGTTGTGGCTTTGCCGCCTTGGGGTTTTGAGCTTCGGATTTTGAATTTGTTTAGGGTTTCGAGTTTAAAGTTTCGGATTTCCCGGATAGCGGGATCCAATTACTCCTCTGCCTTTTCCTCGACAGAGTCCGGGATATCCCCTCCGACCTCGATCTCGGCAACAGGCTCGGAGGCCGCAGGTGAAGGCACAGGATCAGAAAGATCCTCATCGCCAGCCAGGATCTCAAGCGTCTTCTCGTTGGCATCATCCTCGACCTTCGGCGTTTCTGTCCCGGCAGGGACCGACAGCTCGGCAGGAGCATCCGAAGTCTCGGCAACACTCAATTCACCACCGGGACGACGCCCGGTAACTATCGCAAGCGTAAGCGTGATCACAAAAAACAAGGTCGTCAAAACAACAGTGAACCTGCTCAGGTGATCAGCGGCATGACCTCCGAATATCGCCTCCCCGGCACCACCGAAAGGCGCGCCGCCAAAACCGCCGTCCTTCGACGGCTGAACAAGGACTACCGCGACAAGCAACAACGCTATGACAACATCTATGATCGTAAGTATGGTGATAACTGCATCCATTGAAAGAATCTCCTCAGCACATCTCCCAAAGAGCGTGCATTATCAGGTCTGAGAATGATTTGGGATCAAGCGCCGCGCCGCCGACTAGCCCGCCGCCGACATCATCGCACTCGGTCAGCTCGCCGGAGTTCGAGGGATTCATGCTGCCTCCGTACTGGATACAGACTCTCGAAGCCGCATCCGATCCGAACATGTCGCACAGAACAGACCTTATAAAGGCATGCGTCTCCTGAGCCATGTCTGGAGTGGCTGTCTTTCCAGTGCCGATCGCCCAAACAGGCTCGTACGCCACGATAGTATTCTTCATCTGGGCAGCCGTCATGCCCGCAAGACCGCCACGCAACTGCTTGTCAAGAACCTTCTCGGTCTTTCCTGACTCGCGCTCATCAAGAAGCTCTCCCACACAAACTATCGGAATCAGACCGCTGTCAATCGCAGCCTTGAGCCTCTTGTTCACCGTCTCGTCAGTCTCACCAAAATACTGCCTGCGCTCGCTATGGCCTATTATAACGTAGTCAACACCAAGCTCCTTGAGCATGGAGCCGGATATCTCCCCGGTGAATGCTCCAGACTTCTCCCAATGGATATTCTGAGCCCCGACCTTGATGTTGCTGCCCTCTGCGGCCTTGACAGCCTCTGCCAGCGCCGTGAACGGTGGGCATACGACTATGACGATGTCGCTGGGCTCGACACTCTTGACTTTCGGCTTCAAAGCCTCAACAAACTCACGAGCCTCGGCAGCCGTCTTGTTCATCTTCCAATTGCCCGCGATTACAATTTTCTTCGACATCTCAGCTCCTGAATATTTGGTGCCTATGCTAAAACTAATCCATGCAAACAAAAACAGGCTCGGAATATACACCATACCCCCCGCTTTGCAAACAACCAGTGCAGAAATTTGAAAAAAAAAACCACTCAATGCGTTATTCCACAGAAAAAATGCTTGATAAGTGTCAAGCGCAATGTATATTCAAGCGCGTTCGAGTTTAAGTTTATAATTATTTTTAACAAGGGTATTCTGATGCTGTATCAGAAACTATCGAAGTATTTTGCCAGCGATATCGGCATAGACCTGGGCACTGCCAACTGCCTTGTCTTCGTGAAGGACAAGGGGATAGTCCTGTCAGAGCCATCTGTTGTGGCGATAGCGGCGGGTACGAAGGAGATCCTGGCCGTCGGAAGCGAGGCGAAAAGGATGCTTGGGAGAACTCCGGGAAACATCAAGGCCATCAGGCCGATGAGGGACGGGGTGATCGCCGATTTCGAGATCACCGAGGAAATGCTCCGCTACTTCATACAGAAGGCCAGGAGCTATGTCAGCAGGAGCAGGCGCTTCCTTTCGCCGAGGGTGCTAATTGCGGTTCCTTCGGGGATAACCGAGGTGGAGACCAGAGCGGTGAAGGACAGCGCGCAGCGCGCCGGTGCGGGCGAGATATACCTCATGGAGGAACCCATGGCCGCCGCAATAGGCGTGGGGCTTCCTGTTTCGGAGCCGTCAGGCAGCATGATCGTGGACATCGGCGGCGGGACAACCGAGGTGGCAGTCATTTCCTTCTCAGGGATCGTCGAGTCCCGCAGCGTACGCGTCGGAGGCGACGAAATGGATGCCGCCATCAGCCAGCACATGAAGAGGGCATATAACCTAATGGTGGGTGAAAGGACCTCCGAGGACATCAAGATATCTATCGGAAGCGCATATCCTCAGGATGACGAGAAGACAATGGATGTTAAGGGTAGAGATCTTGTATCAGGGCTGCCAAAGACCATCAAGATCACCGCCGAGGAGGTCCGGAACGCGTTGCTCGAGCCTGTCACAAGCATCGTGGAGGCTGTCAGGGGCACTCTGGAGAGATGCCCTCCTGAACTGGCCGCCGACCTGATTGACCGCGGGATAATGCTCGCGGGCGGCGGTGCCTTGCTAAAGGGGCTCGACAAACTGTTGATCGAGGAGACCGGGCTGCCGGTGTTCGTCGCTGACGATCCCCTCAAGGCTGTTGCCAACGGCACAGGGATAGTACTCCAGGAGATGGACTATGTCCATAAGGCCTCACGCAACTTCATGAGAAACAAGTTCGGCCGCTAGGGCTGTTGCTTCGATCGGCAGTCATTTCTCCCGTTGATAGCGAAGGGGGTTACACGCAGGCCATACTTCAATCCAGCTTCTTGGGCCTTTGACCCGACGCGGAGTCCTCGACAATCCAACCCAAGGCTTTAAGCTCGTCCCTTATCCTGTCCGAGGCGGCATAGTCCTTATTCTCGCGCGCGAAACGCCGTTCGTCGAGAAGTTTGGACACATCCTCGGGGACAGCATCACCCTCCGAGACGGCATCAACAGGCAGAACACCGTATATCTTGTCGAACTTCCTGAATAGCCCCAGC
>CAZANS010000211.1:0-4592 GCA_964486565.1 uncultured Victivallales bacterium | reverse complement strand
GACTCCGAAAGCATCACGCAGACGATAGTGGAGTTTGTGAGCGAGAACAAGGAGTCAGTGCTCTCCATAGACGACTCCGAGGAGAAGAGACGGTTCAAGGAGCTCGCAGGCGTGCCGAACATCGTCACAAGCATAATGTGCGTCCCGATGCTGGGCAAGCGTCAGATCAACGGCATGATCTACATGACCCTGACCAGCACCACGGAGAAGTACACGGAGGACGACCTGCGCCTTCTGACAGTCATAGGGCATACCGCGGGGATGGCAGTCGAGAACAGCAGGCTTGTCGAGTTCAATCTTCGCAATGAGCGGCTGGTGGCCACCGGCTCGACCGCCGCCGGGCTATCGCACTACATCAAAAATATCCTCGCCGGCCTCGACGGAAGCCTGAGCCTTCTGAAGATGGGCATAGACGAGAAGGATTTCGACATGGCCGGTGAGGCGGCCTCTATACTCAGCAAGAACCATCGCCGCCTCGGCAACCTTGTCCTAGACCTTCTGAACCTCGCCAGCGAACAGAAGCCAGAGTTCGAGATCTGCGACATAAACTCCGTGATCAGGGATGTTGTCGAGCTGATATCCCCTCAGCTCAAGAAGGAGAGAATCAGGATACACACCGAGGCGATCATACCGACTCCGATCTATGTGGAGATAGATGCCAAGGGGATGCACCGCGTGCTGCTCAATCTGTTCACAAACTCAGAGGAGGCAATACTCTCGAAGAAGGATGCTCCTGAAGGCGCGGAGACAGTCGGCAACATCATGGTTGAGGTGAAGTTCAACGACCACAAGGACTACATCATCATTACTGTCAGCGACGACGGTGTGGGGCTCACCAAGGACGATATAGCGACTATGTTCGACTTGTTCGTGACGTCAAAGGGGACAGTCGGGACTGGACTTGGGCTGGCAGTCTCGAAGCGCATAGTCGTGGCGCACGAGGGCAATATCACGGCCACCGGCGAGAGGGGCAAGGGTTGCACAGTTGCATTCTCGCTTCCTGTGGCCCATAACGACATGACGACGGCAACCCGCATGATCACACGCATGACGTAATAGTCTTCCAAAGCAGCCTTCGCAAAAAATGAGTGGCGATATTGACATAGTGATATTCGGAGCCTCCGGCGACCTGGCCCGGCGGAAGATATTCCCTGCTTTTTTCTCTTTGTTCAGCCGCGGGCTGCTGCCTGCAGGCGTGAGATTCTACGGCTTCGCACGCAGCGATCTTTCTGAAAAGGATTTCAAAGACAAGATAATGTCCTTCCTGACATGCCGCTACACACCGCAGGAGTCATGCAAGGAGAAGATGGACGAGTTCCTTTCCCGCTGCGAGTACGTGAGGGGTGAGTACGCCGAAGATGCCGGCTACCGGGGTCTTCTTGACAGGATGGTGGCTGCAAGAGGGGGTGCCCTTGCGGACAGATTATTCTATCTGGCGCTGCCCCCGGCGCTGTTCTGCACCGTGTCGAGGAAGCTCAGGGAGAATTCGCTGGTATTCCCCGAGGGAGGCGACAGATGGTCGAGGGCTATAGTCGAGAAGCCTTTCGGCAAGAACCGGGAGTCATCCGACCAGCTTATCGGCGAACTCAAGAAATACTTCTCCGAGAGCCAGACATACCGCATAGACCACTATCTCGGCAAGGAGATCGTGCAGGACATACTCGTCTTCCGTTTCGCCAACATTGTTTTCCAGCCGATTTGGAACGCGAGGTATATCGAGAAGATCGAGATATTGTGGTCCGAGGAGCTTGGGGTTGAGGGGCGCGGTGGATATTTCGACGAATACGGGATAATCCGCGATGTCGTGCAGAACCACTTGTTCCAGGTGCTTTCGCTGCTACTGATGGAAGAGCCCGAATCTCTCGGGGCAAACGACATAATAGACAAGAAAGTCGAGGCTCTCAGGCGCATAAAACCTCTAGGGTTACGCGATGTGGTCCTGGGACAGTATTCCGGCGGTGCCGGCAAACCGGGCTACATTGAGGATCCGACCGTGCCGAAGGACTCGCTTACACCGACCTTCGCCTTCCTCAAGCTAAAGGTGGCCAGCGGCCGCTGGCGCTCGATGCCAGTGGAGATAACCGCCGGAAAGGCCATGAACGAGAAAAAAGCCGAAGTGAGGATAATCTTCAGAAAGCCATGCGGCAGCCTCTTCTGCAAAACCGGCAAATGCCAGCCATCAAACACCCTCGTGATCCGCATACAGCCCGACGAGGGCTTCCATTTCCAGATCGCCACCAAGGAGCCCGGGACAAAAATGGAGCTCAAGCACAAGAATCTCGATCTGAGCTACATTTCGGCATTTCCCGGCAAGACCATGCCGGACGCCTACGAAAACCTGCTCCTGGACTCGATCAGAGGCGACAAGACCCTCTTCATCCGCAGCGACGAGCTCGAGGCCGCATGGGATATACTGACACCACTGCTCAAGGAGATAGAGGAAACGCGCGTCAAGCCAAAAAGCTACAAGTTCGCCTCGGAAGGACCCGAGGTCAAACGATACTTCAGAAAGCACAAGCTCTGCCTCAACCCTCCAGCATGAGGCGAGTGGCGGAATGGTACACAAATTGTGCCGACACCGGATTGAAAATTGTCTTTTGCAGAAGTAGTAACGCGGCACTCCACACGCGTTTGACCGTCCGGAGTCTGGTAGAAGACGATTTCACCGCCTGGCACGGCGGGCAACTTGTGGGAGGCACTCATCTCGCCACCTCCGCCAGCATCTCCATGATCTCGTCTTCGAGTTTCCGGATGTCGGCCTGGATATCCTCCAGCGGGCGCAGCGGTTCGTAGCGGTAGAAGTGGCGGTTCAGCGGGATCTCGTAGCCGACCTTGGTCTTTTTCTCGTCAATCCAGGCATCCGGCACATGGGGGAGAACCTCCCGCTTGAAATAGGCATCTATGCTTTCCTTGAGCGGGACATTTTCCGTGTCGCGCAGTTCAGTGTCCGGCTCCGGGTTGCCGGATCGGTCACGGCAGATTTCAGCGGTCTCCCCGCGTTCGCCGAGGGCGTTCAGCACAGCCTTGAGTTCCAATACGTTCAGATGGGCACCTAGCTCCCGGTCAACAACCTTCAAATCGGCAAGAAATGCTTTGCGGTCTTTGTAGCGTTTCTGGCCCGCTTCGATTTCCTTCTGGCGGACTTCCTCGTTTTTCTTGTTGCTGGCAGCCAGATTCTTGAAGCCGGATGCCTCATCAAGACGTTCAATCCGCTCTTCCGTGGCTTGAAAATTCAAACGGAGCGAACGCTCTACAGTGATCTTGTTGAAGCCGAAGTCCTCGTTGTCGAAAAGCTTGCTGACAACGAGTGTCTTGGCTTGCCCGCCTATGGTGAACGTGAGCGTGTCGAGCATGTGTTGCAGAAAAAGGGACCCCCCGTCATTGATGCGTGGCAGGCCTGCCCAAAAGCGTCCTTCGTAACCAAGCGTATCGCGTTCCTGCATCTTCGACAAATTATAGAACGGCCGGCCAGTGATGCAGGAAAGAAGGCGGCGCTGAACGGTCTCTGGCTTGGTTTTGATCGCCTTGAATTCTGCCAAGACTTGCTCTTTTGTCGGAGCCAAAAGGCAATCGAAGCGGCGCAGTACGGTGAGGGGCAGGATGACCTTGCGATATTCATTTCGTTTGTAGGAGCCTCGGAGCAAATTACAGATGCTCCAGATGAAAGCGGAGTTTTGAAACTGGCTCCTATGTTTTACGAGAGGTATTCACCGACCGGCGATGACCGCCTCAAGCACAGCCTGGTGGTCTGGCGCTATTTTGGTCGAGAACATGCCTCCTGCCCGGCCGCCAAGGATAGTTCCCAGCAAAGATGCGTCCAGCATGCTTACATAGGTGATGCCGTCGCTTTTCTCGTAGACGGCGAATGTGCACGGGATCACCGCCGCCAACTTGCGGGATTGGTCGTCGCCCACCAGATCGGCGGCATGTTTGGCGTTGCATAGCTCTATCACAACGACCCGAGTGCCGTCCTTTGTCTTCGGGAGGGCGCAGCCGGAACTGAATCTGGGACTCCATCCGGGAATTCGGTCCACGGATTGCATTATCGCCGAGACAGTGTCTTCGAAACCCAGGCTGCTGCGGTATTCAGGGATGATCGAGTGCCGCAGGCAGATCACCCCGAAGACGAATGCCAGGGTCACTCCCCACAACAAGCCCGCGATGAACGATCCCCAGCTTATTCTCTTCTCGGATTTCTTCCCTTTATTTCCCCCCTGATCACGATTGATTGTATCGCTATCCATTGCCTTCTCCCTTTGTTGATAGCATCTATAAATTAGGATTTTGTATTTTCCCTCTATTGTTCACCTTTGGAGTCAATTTCAAAACTCCCAGTGCCCGCATGGCTGGGAATTTTGGATTCGAACTCTGCCTTGGCGGCGACATTGCCCCCCAGAAAATACCCGTCGTACTGCTTTATCGGCACAAAACTTTTGCAGGCATCCAGTTTGTCCAGCACTCTTGTACGTGTCATGACATATACCGGCAAGGGTTGTTTCAAAGCCTCCTCAAGGTACTCGAGTTGCTCATCGTATTTATAGCGGGCTCGGCGCTTGCGGCTGCTTTGCCGGCCGCCTTAAGCCAAACTTGCT
>CAZANS010000210.1:0-4603 GCA_964486565.1 uncultured Victivallales bacterium | reverse complement strand
GGCGGGGGTGGAACCTGTCGGGACCATCATCATCGGTACGGTCAAGGGCGACCTGCACGATATCGGCAAGAACCTTGTCTGCATGATGCTCGAGGGCGCGGGTTACGACGTGATTGACCTCGGTGTCAATGTTGAT
The DNA here is from genome assembly GCA_964486565.1 of uncultured Victivallales bacterium. Lineage (GTDB taxonomy): Bacteria > Verrucomicrobiota > Lentisphaeria > Victivallales > JAADHT01 > JAFGFR01. The sequence goes on along the minus strand of CAZANS010000210.1, from coordinate 4,467 downwards.
CCCGACAAGTTTGTAAGTGCCGCCAAGGATAAGAAACCTGACATTATAGCCATGAGCGCCCTGCTGACTACCACCATGGGCTCGATGAAGGCCACGATTGACGCCCTGAAGGCAGCGGGTCTGTCCACCAAGACAATGGTTGGCGGTGCTCCCCTTACGGACAACTTCGCCAAGGAGATCGGTGCCGACGGCTATGCGCCCGATGCTGCTTCCGCCGTTGACATGGCAAACACCCTTGTCGCATAGATTTTTCGAATAACACCCATACAGGAGCGCCGTGCCTTTGCACGGCGCTTTTTTTTTGCCGCTGCCGGAACTTTTTTCGCCGAACAGTTGTCTATTTACGTTGAGAGACAATTTGAACTTAACGCAGGAGGGACAGGCCATGAAAACACCGAGTGACAGGAAAGAACTTGCCTGGAAGTGCGCCGTGTTCGTGATCATTGCCCTCCTGGGCGTGCTGGCTGCGTTTTATATATTCAACAGCGACCCTGAGGGCGGGGCGGGGATTTCAGCGGAGATGGCACCGGTCAGCGAGAACGAGATATCGAGCATAATCAGGCCGCGGTTAGCGGCTGATTCAGGCGATGATGCAGAGAGCGGCAATCAAGTTTCGGGACAAGGCCATTGGGGCGGGTTCGCCATGCAGGCAACTCCTCGCCAGCGTTCGTCGTTCTCTCCGATGATTCCGTCCGGCATTCACGACAGCATGCTCGAGAGTGTCCGCGAGGAGTTCGAGAGGATGCAGCAGGCAATGGACCAGATGATGGGTGGCGGTGCCTTCGCCCCGGGTTTCATGGGCAGAGGCCTCGGGTTCGCAGGCCCTGCCGCAACTCAAGGGAAGAGCTATTCACTTTCCGAGTCGCCAGACAGATACACATTCAAAATGGATATTCCTGGGCTCGACAATTCCTCGGTGGATGTCCGTGTCAAAAACAACACACTGACTGTCTCCGGATCGCGAGGCGAGCAGATTGATCGGGCCGCAGGTGGGGCTAGATCCTTTTCCTCCTCCGTGAGCAGTTTCTCATACTCTTTCCAGCTCCCCGGGCAAATATCGTCAAACAAACCCGAGGTCTCTTTCGACAACGACACCCTCACCGTCGTGATCCCGAAACACTAGAGCCAATTTCAAAACTCCCCGTGCCCGCGTGGCTTGCCATTTTGGATGCGAGGCCACGCCGAGTTTTGAAACTGGCTCCTCTATTAGCGAGAAGATAACAATGCTGGTATTGCGCGGAGTGCTTTGAGGGTGTAGATTTAGGCTTCATGCGGCATGGATTATGTCGGGGAGAGGCGGACTAATGGATAAAGGCAGAATAAAAAGCAGGGTAACGTCAGGCGGCAGTGTCAAGGCGTGCAATTGCCACGAGCCGATAGTTGCCGATGCCGGGTCCGGCTTCACGATGAATATCACGACTTTGTCTTTCCCGGTGTTCTTCAAGGACAGGAAGCTCAGGTACGTGTTTGTGAACGATTCCTTTGTGCGGTTTTACGGCAGGGAGCCAGAATTCTTCATCGGCAAGACTGATGAGGAGCTTTTCTCCGAAGAGGAACTCACCGTTGTGTTATCCCTGCAGAAGGATGTGCTTTCCGGCAAGAGCGCCTATATGAGCTACGAGCATCCCGAGCTTGACGACAATGGGGAGGCGCATTGGTTCCTGACGACAGTCGAGCCGATAAAGTCTCCCGCAGGCAAGGTAATCGGGCTGTCAGGCATATCTGCCGACATCTGCGAGGTCAAGGTGGCCGAGACCGAGCTGAGTTTGCTTTCGACCGCGGTCCAGCACCTGAGCGATATAATTGTCATAACCGACACCCAGCCAGCCATACAGTATGTCAACCCGGCATTTGTCGAGGTTGCCGGGTATTCTGTCGAGGAGGTTATCGGCAAGAACCCCTCGATCCTGAAGAGCGGCATGCAGAACAAAGCCTTCTACAAGAAGATGTGGGATACAATTTCCAGCGGGAAAAGATGGAAGGGGCATTTCCTGAACAAGCGCAAGGACGGCAGCGTGTACCGCGAGGAAGCGAGCATATCCCCGGTTTTCGGTGCGGACGGGGAGATAACTAACTATGTTGCGGTGAAAAGGGACATCAGCCGTGAGGTGGAGCTTGAGGAGCAGTTGCAGCAGGCGCACAAGATGGAGGCCATCGGCAGGCTTGCTGGGGGAGTTGCGCATGATTTCAACAATATTCTGACGGTGATCTTGGGTTATTCGAAGATAATGCTTGAGAAGCTCGACGGCTCGGACGTGCACTACAAGAAGATTGAGGAGATATACAAGGCGGGTCAGCGTGCGGCTGACCTGACGAAGCAGATGCTCGCCTTCAGCAGACGGCAGGTCTTGTCATACACCAGCCTGAGCCTGAATGCAGTGATTACCGAGATGAAGGGCTTGCTCGAGGACATGGCAGGTAAAGGGGTGGAGCTTGTTTTTGATTTTGGGCGGGGTGTTGACAACATATTGTCGAACCGTGTTCAGATCGAGCAGATTCTGATCAATCTTCTTACCAACGCGCGGGATGCGGTGGAAGGGAAGGGGAGGGTATCCTTATCCACGAGCAACGTTTATCTTAAGGAGGGCATCAAGAACGGTTTCTTCGATGTTTCTCCCGGCGCATACGTCGAGCTGAAAGTCGAGGATGACGGCTGCGGTATGGCTGATGAGACTTCCAAAAGTATTTTCGAGCCTTTTTTCACTACGAAGAGACACTCCTGCGGCACGGGTCTGGGGCTTTCCACTGTCTACGGGATAGTCAAGCAGCACAGCGGCTGCATTTTTGTCGAGAGCGAGCTTGGCAAGGGTTCTGTTTTCAGGGTTTTGATCCCGTCTTTGCTTGCCGGCACTTGTCTTCCTGAGGAGGAGACGGACTCTGGAATCAAGCCGGATGCAGACGGGGCATCTGTTTTGATTGTTGACGACGATAAATCGGTGCTCGACCTGGCGGAGTCCATATTGAAGTTTTCGGGTTTTGCAGTACAGACTGCCGATTCAGGGGAGAGGGCTTTGGAGGTTTACCTTGAGAACGACAGCAAGACAGACCTGCTGCTTACTGATGTTGTGATGGGGGGCATGAGCGGTGTTATGCTGGCCTCTAAACTGAGGAAGCTAGACCCTAAGTTGAAGGTGCTATTCATGTCTGGTTTTGCGGGCGAGGCGTTGGCGGGGATTGATCTGAAGAACCCGCTGAACGCCTTTGTTGAGAAGCCTTTTTCGATGAACACGATGAGCGTCAAGGTTGGCGCTCTGCTGAGTCACGGCAGGAAGAAGAAGTGACCCTCTGGGCGGCAGGATATTTTGACGGATGGCAGCTTGCCGGCGCGCAGCTTGTGTTGTGGGAAATCTTTGTTTTCTGTCTTGGGCTTTGTGTCGGCAGCTTCATGAATGTCTGCATCTGGCGCATTCCCCGGCGTGAGTCGGTGGTTGCGCCGCCGTCGCACTGCCCCGGATGCGGGCATCTCATATCATGGTTCGAGAACATCCCGCTTCTGAGCTGGCTCTGCCTCAGGGGACGTTGCAGCCGATGCGGATGCAGGATCTCAATCAGGTATTTCGTGGTCGAGCTGCTTGTGGGGCTGCTCTTCCTGGGGATATGGCACAGGGCGCTTTCATTCGGTCTGCCTTTCAATGCCTTTCTGGGGGTCCTGTTCTCATTTATGGCGGTTTCAATGCTCGCGGTCCTCGCGGGCTTCATAGACTTTGAGCATATGATCATACCGAACAAGATCACCTATCCTGCGCTGCTCTACGGGATTGCGTCCTCCGCGATTTTCCCATGGCTGTGGCCTGGAGGGCATATTTCCAGGTGGCATGCGTTGGTGTCATGCTGCGCCTGGATCACGGTTTGCGGCGGAGGCATGTGCCTGCTGGCCTATGTCGGCAGGGTTTTGTTCAGACGTGAGGCCTTGGGGTGGGGGGATGTGAAGTATGTTGCCGCGCTGGCTTCTCTGCTCGGCCCGGTGGCGTGCTTCTTCACCTTGTTTGTGGCATCCCTGGCCGGGGCGGTGTCGGGTATCGTGCTTGTGGCATGCGGCAGGAAGAGGCTATGCAGCCCGCTGCCCTTCGGGGTATGCCTTGCCATCGGCACCATCCTGTGGATATTCATAGGCCGCGAGTCCGTCGCAGGATATCTGCGAATCTCGCAGACATTGCGAGATATGATGATGAAATAAAATCGGATTTAGCCACAAAAAACACAAAACAGGATGAATCGTGGCATATCGTTTAAACTTGGAGTGAAATCATGAGTTGTCTTAAAGGCAAGTCCGAGGCTTCGAAGAAGCCCGGCAGCTACAAATGCAAGAAATGCGGCGCCGTCTCCGAGAAGAAGAAACACCTCTGCAAACCCTCGAAGATTAAAGAAAAATAGTAACTAGAGCCAATTTCAAAACTCCCCGTGGCCGCCCATAGGGTTGGGGCGGAGGCACAGCATGCGCCACGGCGAAATGGCGGGCACAGACAG
>CAZANS010000209.1:3040-4630 GCA_964486565.1 uncultured Victivallales bacterium | reverse complement strand
ATGTCGAGGAGCGCGGGCTTCAGGAGCTCCTTGCCTGCGGCATTGACACCCTGGTCTTCGTCAAGTCGCCGTTGCTGAGTAGTTTCAGGATAGAGCCCTATGCCGACTGCATGTTGCAGTTGATCGAGAAGTACCGTCCGGAGACAGTGCTGGCTGCGGCGACCTCCACGGGCAGGACCCTGATGCCCTTCGTCGCGATCAAGGCCGACACAGGGCTCACCGCGGACTGCACCGTGCTGGAGTACGACTTGGAAAGTGAGGGCGACCTGCTGCAGACCAGACCTGCGATAGGCGGCAACATAATGGCGACGATAAGGACACCTTGCCATCGTCCGCAGATGGCTACCGTGCGCCCCAAGTCCACCCGCCCGGCATGGCCGCTACAAGGCCATGAAGGAGAACTCGTTGTCGAAGTGCCAAAGTCCGTCGCAGGAAGCAGGATCGAGCTGCTCGGGATCATCCCCGACGACGAGGAGATAGCCCTGCAGGACGCCGACAAGGTTGTGGTGGTCGGCAGAGGGATAAAGAAGGCCGCCAACATCGCGGCGGCGAAGGAGTTCGCCGACAGCATCGGCGCTGCGCTCGGAGCGACAAGGGATGTCGTTGACCGCGGCTGGCTCTCATACCCGCACCAGATAGGCCTCAGCGGAAAGACCATCACACCGAAGCTCTACATCGGGCTGGGTGTCTCGGGCGCCATACAGCATCTTGCCGGGATGCAGACCTCCGGGGCGATAATAGCTGTGAACAAGGATCCCGACGCGCAGATATTCAAGGTGGCAGACCTTGGGATAGTCGCTGATGTGTTCGAGTTGCTTCCGGCACTCAAGGAGGCTGTGGGCAAAGTGCTGAAGTCCACCGGCGGTACAGATCAAGGAGAATAAGATTATGGACTACAGCGAGAAATATAGAAAACTTACTCTGGTGCTGGTGAAGGAGCTGAGGGGCATAGTCGGCGAGAAAAACGTGATCTATGGCGACCACGAGCAGCTCGAGCCGTTTTCGCACGACGAGACCCCTGGCAAGGAGTATCGTTCTATGCCGGAGGCCGTCGTGCGCCCGAGGACGGTGTCGGAGATTTCAGCGATAATGCGCCTGGCCAACCGCGAGATGGTGCCTGTGACCCCGCGCGGCGCGGGCTCCGGACTTTCCGGCGGCGCCGTGCCGCTGTACGGTGGGATCGTGCTGCTAGTTGACCGCATGAACAGCATTGTCGAGCTCGACCGAGATAACATGATGATCACGGTCGAGCCCGGCGTGGTGTCAAACGAGATCAACGAGTACCTCAAGGAATACGGCCTGTTCTACGCGGGGTACCCCATGAGCATGGAGACCTGCTTCATCGGAGGGAACGTCGCAGAGAACGCAGGCGGGGGCAAGGCGGTGAAGTACGGAGTGACCTCAAGATATGTGCTCGGGCTGGAGGTGGTGCTCCCCAACGGCGACATTGTGGAGCTCGGAGGAAAGCTGCTGAAGGATGTGACGGGGTATAACATATTGCAGCTCATGGTCGGATCGGAGGGCACCCTGGGATTGTTCACCAAGATCATACTCAAACTGATGCCTCTGCCGAAGTATCAGGTTGATCTG
>CAZANS010000209.1:0-3030 GCA_964486565.1 uncultured Victivallales bacterium | reverse complement strand
TGATCTGCTTTGCCTTTTCGAGACTTCCGAGGCGGCGATAAAGGTGGTGCCACGGATAATAACCGAAGGGGGCATCATACCCACGTCCATAGAGTTCATGGACAACCTCGCGGTAAAAGGTGCCTGCGAGTACCTCAACGAGACTCTGCCTTATGATAAGGCGGGTGCGATGCTGTTGATCAGCGTTGACGGTTCGGACGCGGCCCAGGTCGAGAAGGAGTATGAGCTGATAGGTGATTTCTGCGAGAGTTCGGGCGCGGTCGAGGTGTATGTCGCAGACAACCCCACCACTTCCGAGAGAATTTGGAAGATCAGGCGCAACATCCCCGAGGCTTACGCGGTCATGTCGCCCAGGCAATGCGGGGAGGACATCGTTGTCCCACCTGCCAGGATACCCGAGATAATTGCGAAATTCGCAGATATATCTGCCAAGCACGGGATACTGATACCTTGCTACGGTCATGCCGGGGACGGCAATCTGCATGCGCGTATAGTCTCGGATCCCTCATGGACAGACGATCATTGGAAGGCCGTTCTCCCGGAGATACTCACAGATGTCTATAAGCTTACCAAATCCCTCGGCGGCACGCTCTCCGGCGAGCACGGCATAGGATCAAAAAGGAAAAAATATATGAGCACTGTGGTCTCGGTGGAGTACATGGCTCTGATGCGCGGCATCAAAAACGCCTTCGACCCGAACAAAATACTCAACCCGGGGAAGATCTTTGATTGAGGAGTTCGGGAGTGGTGGGTGCCAGGAGGTGCTGATGCGTGGCAGGCGGGAGTTCGTTCCCGCTGGTCGCAAGTCGTCGGTAGATTGTCCTTGGTTTTATTGCATTTAATATATTGACAGAGGAGTTAGCATGAAGTCTATGGTTTTGACTGGTATCCGGAGCATGGAGCTTACTGAGCGTCCGATGCCGGAGATTTCCGGGGGCAATGACGTGCTGGTGAAGATCGGCGTGGTGGGGGTATGCGGCTCGGATGTGCACTACTACAATTCCGGGAGGATAGGCAGTCAGGTCGTCGAGTTCCCTTTCCAGCTCGGGCATGAGTGCGCCGGGGTGGTCGAGGCGGTCGGGGCGGATGTGAAAAAGCTGAAGCCGGGCGACAGGATAGCGGTGGAGCCTGCGGTTTCCTGCTGGGATTGCGACCAGTGCCGCGCAGGCAGACATCACACATGCCGGAGCCTGAGCTTCCTCGGCTGCCCCGGGCAGAGCGAGGGATGCCTTGCAGAGTACATCGTCATGCCAGAGGAGTGCTGCTTCCCCATACCCGACACGATGACACTGGAGGAGGCGGCGATCTCGGAGCCGCTGGCCATCGGGGTATATGCAGTAAAGAAATCCATCCCGATGAAGGATGCCAGGATCGGCATACTCGGCTGCGGCCCGATAGGGTTGAGCGTGCTTGGTGTGGCACTGGCTGCCGGAGCGGGGAAAATATATGTCTCAGACAGGCTTGACACCAGGCTCGAAGTCGCGAAATCCGCAGGCGCAAGCTGGACAGGGAACCCGGACAAGACCGACATCGCCGCCGCCATCATCAGGGCAGAGCCCCTGTGCCTCGATGTCGTATTCGAGTGCTGCGGACAGCAGGAAGCTCTCTTACAGGCAGTTGATATCCTCAAGCCCGGTGGTAAGTTGTTGCTGGTCGGAATACCGCCGACATTGAAAAATTGGGAAGTCCCGGTGGATGTGACCCGTAGAAAGGAGATCTGCATACAGAACATCAGAAGGCAGGTTGATTGCGTAGAGGAGGCGCTTGAACTTATCTCCGACGGGCGAGTGCCAGTGGGGCACTTTGTGACCCACTGGTTCCCGCTTGAGCGCGCAGGGGAGGCTTTCGAGATTGTAGACTCGTATTCTGACGGTGTTATAAAGGCGATGATAGAGATGTGAGGGGACAATGATTTTGTCCGGCAAGGAAGGTTGATGGTCAAGGATTCAAGAGAGACCTCCGTAAATACGGAGCATGTTTCTGTTGAGGACGGCGCGGCTCTGATAACCGCCGTTTGCATCATTGCCCTTGCAAGTCTCCTGGTCCTCTCGATTGTCACAGTTTCCCAGACTACGCATCAACTGTCCAGCATGTCCAGCAACCGTGTGTATGCCGGCTATCTTGCCGAGGGGGCGGTGGCAAGGACTATATGGATGCTCAGACATGACATCTCCGCAAATCCCAACAGGGAGATGGCTCGCGAGTCCGTTGTGCTTGACGAATCGGCGGAGAGGTTTTTTGCCGACGGCACGTCGCACGTCTTTGAGGCCGAATCCGGGGGGGCGTGTAGGGTCGAGATATTTGATGCCGTGTCGGGGCTGGACATCTCCGGCAACTCCCCGGTACAGCGCCTGCAGAGACCGCAGAGTTTTTTTGAAGATGACATGGACACCTTCAACAGATACAAAATATTCCTCAACTGCGTCGCTGATTATGTTGACTTGAACGATTTCCTCCAGGTAGGCGGCGGGTTCGAGAGGGAGGATTACGCCGCGATAGGCATGGCACCGCTGCCGCGAAATGCGCAGATGCAGTTCCGTGATGAGGTTCTTTGGTTCCCTGGTTGCGCGGAGTTTTTCCCGCCTGACCGCCGAGGGGTTATGTCGCACTTCCGTGTGATTCCTCCAGCAGGACTCCCGCGAATGCGCGGCAACTCCAGCTTCTTTGCACAGGATGCCGAAGAGATCAGACTGGCCACCGGACTCAGCGCGGAACAGTCAATGGATGTAGTCGCCGCCAGAGCAAAATTGACCGGGTCAGCCATCCCGCTGTCGGAATCACTGCAACCTGATGTTCTGGGAAGGCTTAGACAGCGCTTCTCCTTCACAGAGTCGGGTTTCTACACCGTCGTAGCGTCAGCGTCCGCCGCAGAGAACCTTGACGGCAGAGTGCTTTACTGCGTCATGCAGATCAACAAAAATATTTCCAACTCAACGGAAATCCAGTACTTCGAGTGGCGCTTCCTCCAATAGCCCATTGACTTTTAACGAGCACGATGGTAAAGTCAAAACAAGGCGGTTAGCCGCTATT
>CAZANS010000208.1:0-4636 GCA_964486565.1 uncultured Victivallales bacterium | reverse complement strand
CGGCGGCGGCGGCGGCGGCGGTGGATACCGCGGCGGCGGCGGCGGCGGTGGATACCGTGGCGGCGGCGGCGGCGGCAGGCGCTAGACCCAAAAAGCCGATTTTAAAGAGGTGTTGTCTTCGGACGACGCCTCTTTTTTTTTCTTCATCTGCGAATCTCGCGGCATTTTGTTGAACTGGATTTGATAAAACGTCAAGGGAAACTAGATTTCAAGAGTTGCGCTTCGGGGTATGCCGCAGAGTTGGTGCGGCAACGACCGTTTGCCCCGTGTTTTTTTTTCGAAATCAGCGGACAATGGATGCTTGAGTTTCAACAGCAGCAAGGTAAATAATGGAAGACAGGGAATCGAAAGGCGGGAATGACGGGCGTGAAGGCGGGTTCCGCTTCAGGCACGCTTTTCTGATCACCCTGGCGCTGCTTCTCCTGCTGGCGCTTTTCTCCCACGACGCCAAGGACATACAGGCTCTTGACGGTGGCGTTGACGTGTCTCTGCGCAACTGGATTGGGCCGGCCGGGGCGCATATATCCCGGGCTCTTCTTTTCCTTTTTGGCATCAGCACCTACCCGTTGCTGCTTTTCCTGATAGTCTGCGCCCTTCGTCCTCTGATACCGTTTCCGACGTACAGGCGTGGTTATACAGGGGCTCTTGCGGCGGTAATTATCGGCACGACGGTAATATTCGCGATGTATCCCGAAGATTTCAGCGGCATGACGGAGAATCTGGGCATAGGGCATTCGATGGCTCCGACCTCGGCGCTTTCGGGAGGGGTTCTTGGGCAGCTTGTCGCGGCGCCCGCGAATTCTCCCTCGCCCGGGATACTCAGGTACTACATAGGAGCTGTCGGCACATTTGTTGTCGGGGCAGTCTTTGTTCTTACAGGTCTGGTTTTCGTATGGATTTCAGATTGGCATCCTGTGGTGAAGGCATTCAGGGAATCTAAATCCCAGAGACTTGTCGAGCCGAAAGGCCTTGACGAGAGGGCGCAGACAAGGGAGAGGCTGCGCGTTGAGAGGGAGGAAAGGCTGAGGGAGGCCGAGAAGGCTGCCGGGGAGAGACCCGTCCCGGAGCCTGAACCTGATTTGGCCCCCGAGACTGTAAGAGCCAAGCCCTCACCGGCATCAGGCCATGCTCCGCGGCGTCACAGGGGGGCGGGGAACTATCAAATTCCGCCAGTGTCGCTTCTGTCCAAGCCCAAGGAAGTCGGCAGCTCCGACATGGATTTTGTCCAGGTGCAGAAGGACATACTCCAGACTACCCTTGACAGCTTCGGCCTGGACGCGACAGTCTCCGGAGCCGTTGTTGGCCCCCGGGTGACCAGATACGAGATAACACCCGAGCCGGGGCTGAAGGTCGAGAGAATAAGCACTCTAAGCAACAATATCGCCATGGACCTCAAGGCGACCAGCATCAGGATACTCGCCCCGATACCTGGGAAGAACGCGGTGGGGGTTGAGGTTGCCAACCCGCGCTCGGCAGCAGTCTGCATCCGGGCGATGATGGATTCCGAGTCGTGGACCCGCAGCAGGGCTGACATCCCTGTGATCCTGGGCAAGAACGTCAGCGGTGACGTGGTGGTCACGGATCTGGCAAAATCGCCTCATCTGCTTATCGCCGGGGCCACAGGCAGCGGCAAGAGCGTGTGCATGAACATGCTTATAATGAGTTTGCTTTACCATTTCACTCCTGAGGAGCTCAAGCTGATCATGGTTGACCCGAAGGTTGTCGAGTTCGAGGTGTACAAGACCATCCCGCATCTGATAACGCCGATAGTAAACGACCCGCGGAAGGTGCCCCTTGCTCTGAGATGGGCATTGAACGAGATGGAGCAGAGGTACAAGATATTGGGCAGCACCGGAGTGCGCAACCTTCACTCGTTCAACAACCGGAAGCCAGGAGACGGGCCTGAAGTCACTCCGGATGGCATAGAGATACCCGAGAAGCTCCCGCTGGTCGTGATCTTGATAGACGAGCTTGCCGACATAATGATGATAGCCAAGGCGGATGTCGAGACATCCATAGCGAGGATAGCGCAGAAGGCGAGGGCTGTGGGGATACACATGGTGCTTGCCACCCAGACCCCCCGTAAGGACATCATCACGGGTGTGATCAAGGCCAACCTGCCTTCTCGCATAGCGTTTCGTGTGGGCTCGATAATTGACAGCCGAGTGATACTTGACAGGAAGGGGGCGGAGTCGCTGCTGGGCGAAGGGGACATGCTGTTTTTGCCTCCAGGCAGCGCGGATCTTGACAGGGTGCAAGGGGCTTGGGTTTCGGACAGCGAGATCAAGAGTGTGGTTGACTTCGTGTCAGGCCAGGCGGAGCCGGAGTTCTTCGACGGGGTGATTGTCGAGGAAGGGGAAGAAGAGGATAAGGATGAGGATGATGGGTTTGTGCCCGACGTAAGCGGCGGTTCAGGTGTGGGTGCGGCGGCGAAATATATCCGTCCGGATGACGACACCAACACCAGGCAGGCGCTGGAGATCATCCTGACCGAGCGCAAGGCAAGCACGAGCTACATCCAGAGACGGCTGAAAATCGGCTACAACAAGGCCGCGGACATAATGGATGTCCTTGAGAAACGCCGCATAATCGGGCCGCAGCCTCTTACCGGCGGGGCAAACCGTGAGATTCTTGTGGACGACGACAATTAGGATACCCATAGAGCAAGGCTGGGATGAAAAATTGTTTTTTGATGATACTGTACCCTTTGTCGGGGCAAACTGCAGCAGTCGGGAGAACGATGGCCGGCAAAGCTTGACAGCGATACCGATGCGATATTGAGTAGACAAACACAAACCAACGAGGATTCATACAATGGCTAGGAACAGAAAAGGCAGGTCGCTCTTTGACGTAGAGGACTCGGATCAGCAGGTGCTTCCCTTTGACTTCATAGAGGACGATGACGAGGGGCAGAATTCACTGGAGCAGCCTGCGGCCACGGTCGATGAATCCTCTGTTGACGACAAGAAGGATTCCAAGGAGGCATCTGTGGGCACCGAACGAGAAAGTCCTTCCGCCACATTAAAAGACGTGACGGACAAGCCTGCAAAATCTGCGGAGGACGTGCCGGAGGAGGTGCGTCCTGAGCCATTGCGGGCAACCGAAGAAAAATCCGAATCTTCCAAGGGCGCCGAGCCGGAGTACAAGAAGTATATCCAGCCGCCCACAGTGTCACAAAGCGCCCCTGCCATCCAGGTGGAAACCCCTGCGAGCCTGACCAAGGCGGCCCCGCCAATCCCTGCGGCTTCGCCAGCCCCTGCGGCAGCGTCACAGGTCAAAACAGAAGAGAAGGCTGTTCGGCCTGAGGGTAAGCCCGGCAGCAGGAAAGAACATGTTGTAGTCGTGACATCCTCGCACAGGGAGATAGACATCGGTCAGTTGCTGCAGGAGGCCAGGGTAAGGAAGAATCTAAGCATTGACCAGGTTGCCCAAAGGACCAAGATCAAGAGGGATTTCATCCAGGCGTTGGAGGACGGAGACAGCTCGACCCTTCCTGCGCGAGTGTTCGTGGAAGCCTACATAAAGACTTTGGCCGACACCTACGGGGTCAGCTCCTCGGAGCTGTTGAAACCCGCACATGGCAAGTCGCAGGGCAAGAAGGTTCCCGATGAGATACTCAGCTCCATAGAGAAGGGCAGGCAGGTGAACGTCAATGAGGTGGCAAAGCTGAACAACATGTTAAAGGTTGCAATTGTTGTGATCGTGTTGTTTTTGTTGCTGGCTCTGATCGTCTCGAAATTGCCTGAGAGGAAGGGCACTGCATCCACCGTGGCATCGCCGGAAGATGCGCCGGCCGTCGTCATCCCTAAAATCGGAGCCCCGGCGCCAGTGGCGGAGCCGCCGCAGAAGATCACAGCGGGCGACCTGGAGATATTTGTCGCCCCGCAGAGATCCTTCATGATGACTGAGCTGCCGGTGCCTGAGGCAAAGAATTAAACCTCCGGTTTGATCAAAGTTTTTACTGGCGGCATGATGATATGGATATGGATTTATGGTTGATCATTCTGAAGTTATTGCGATAGACGGTCCTGCGGCTTCAGGGAAGAGCACTGTAGCTTCGGGGGTGGCGCGTATTCTGGAAATTCCGTATGTGAACACTGGCAACATGTACCGTGCGGTGACGCTTTATGCCATGAACAATGGCTATGATGTCGTTGCGGGTACGGGCGAGGACGCGATAGCGGGGATCCTTTCAGGGATAAGTCTGGAGTATGTTCGCGGTGCTGACGGCACCTTGGTCCTGGAGCTTAACGGTGAGGCAGTAGGTGATGCGATAAGGTCTCCCGACGTTGCAGCGAAGGTGAGTTTGATGTCGGCGATCCCGGAGGTGAGGCGTTGGCTTGTCGAGAGGCAGCGCAAGTTTGCCGGAGACGGCTTGATAGTGATGGAGGGTCGGGATATCGGGACGGTGGTCTTCCCGGATGCGAGGTACAAATTCTTCATCACAGCGACACCCGAGGTGAGGGCGCGGCGGAGGCTGGCGCAGAAGGGCGAGGCGTCAGAGGGGGCGACAGTCGAGAGCGTGGCAAGCGAGATAGCCCGGCGCGACGAGCTGGACATGACTCGTGCGACATCGCCACTTAGAAAGGCTGACGACGCGATGCTGATAGACACTAGCGAACTGACTGTGGGGGAG
>CAZANS010000207.1:0-4644 GCA_964486565.1 uncultured Victivallales bacterium | reverse complement strand
CGCATCCAAAATGGCAAGCCGCGCGGCCACGGGGAGTTTTGAAATTGGCTCTACTGTGTATTTTTTTGCATTGCAGGCCTTTTATTATTTGCTTTTGAATGTATTATTGAGCGGTCGGCAGAGATATGCCTTTTATGTCTGCGAGACTGCCGATGCCGACGTGGCGAGTGTGCATAACGGAGCATTAGCCCAGAAACGGAGCTTTATGGCTAAGATTTTAAGTTTTCTGAGAACTTTCCCCTGGCGCAGGCATACCTTGCGGATCGCTGGTGTAAGCCTGCTTCTTTTCTCTTTTGGTGCCGCATGGTACATGGTTGCCAACCGGCCCGTGTCAAGCAGGGTCAGGGGGGCGGCCTTGGTACCACAGGTGAATATCGTCGTGCTGGAGCCGAAAGATGTGAATGTCGAGATATATGCCATGGGCCTTGTAGTACCTTCGATGAGGACTGACATACGGGCAAGGGTTGTCGGGGAGATTGTCGAGCTTCATGAGCACCTTGAGCCGGGTGGGGTGCTTCAAAAGGGCGAGACAATGATTAGGATAGACGATTCCGACTACAAGCTTGTAGTTGACACTATGCAGGCCAATCTTGCGAAGGCCGAGGCAGCGCTCCAGATCGAGAGGGCTCAGCAGAAGATAGCCGAGGCCCAGTTCAGCAGTTACCAGAGCCGTGAAGTCTCCGATCGGCTCGACATGGACATGATCCTTAGAAAGCCCCATGAGAGGTCGGTGCTTGCCGATGTGCAGACTGCCAAGGCGAATCTTGAGAAAGCACAGTTGAACCTTGACAGGACCCGCATCTCCGTCCCTTTCAACTCGGTGGTGATTGAGAAGGATGTAGACATCGGGGAGCAGGCCGACACGCAGCGCATCTTGGCGACGATCGCTTGTGTTGACAGCTTCTGGGTCAGGCTGCTTGTGCCTGAGGGGTCTTTGAAGTGGGTTGAGTTCCCCGTGAGGGAGAGTCCCGATGGCAGCAAAGTCTTTTTCGAGACCCACTCTGGAGTCCGGGAGGGTTGGGTGCTCAAACTTTTCGCTAACCTTTCAGAAAAAGGAAGAATGGCGCAGATACTCGCGGAAGTCAAAGACCCATTGTGCCTCAAACCCGAGAACCAAAAGCTCAGCCCCTTGCTCATCGGAAAATATATCAACGCCTCAATCTCGGGAAAGCATATAAACGGTGTTCTTGAGATCCCGAGGACGGCGTTCCGCGACAGCCGCTCGGTGTGGCTGATGGATTCCGAGGACCGACTGCAGATCGTGGATGTCACACCAGTATGGACAACCCGCGACCATATTTATGTTAACAGCTCCGACCTGCCTGGAAAAAGCAGACTTGTCGTCTCCGACCTGGGATTCCCGGTGAAAAACATGTCGTTGGCTTTGGCCGGGAGCCTTGACGACACGGGGAAAGCCCCGGGCATGCATTCCGGGGACACCAAGAAATGAAGCCTGAAAGCAACACCGGCCCCGTCGCCTGGATGGCAGGCAACCCCGTCGCCGCAAACTTGCTCATGGGCCTCTTCCTTGTCGGGGGGATCATCTCAATACTTTTTATTGTCAAGAAGGAGTTCTTCCCGGAAATCTCCCGCGACACGGTGACGGTGAAGGTCGTCTATCCGGGGGCAAGCCCCGAGGAGATAGAGAAGGGTATCGTACTCTCGATCGAGGAAAGCATCAGGGCCGTTGACGGGGTCAAGGAAATCCGCTCCACGGCAGCGGAAGGCTATGCCTCCGTGGTGACCGAACTCCACTCCAACATTGACCAGCCTAAGGCCTACCAGGACATCAAGAGCGAGGTTGACCGTATAACCACCTTCCCCGAAGGTGCCGAAAGGCCGGTGGTAACTCTCGATGCCTTCCGGAGGGAGGTCATGTCCATAGCGATATATGGGGATGCTGACAGGCGCAGCCTATTCAACCTGGCGGAGATGCTCCGCGACCACTTCCTTGCAGATCCCGAGATATCGCAGATAGACCTATCCGGCACAAGTGACCTTGAGATAAGCGTCGAGGTGCCCGTCGAGAACCTTCGCCGCTACGGGCTGACCATTCCAGAAGTGGCTTCCATGATATCCTCGACCTCGGTCGAGATACCTGCCGGCTCGATCAAGACCACGTCGAGGGAGATTCTGGTCAGGATGATGGAGAGGAGGGACTACGGCGACGAATTCGGCAACATCCCGGTTGTCACTGGCCCCGAGGGGTCGAGGGTTTTGCTCAGGGACATCGCCGTGATCTCCGACGGTTTCGAGGACACCGACCGGTTCGCCTGGTTCAATGGGAAGCCGGCGGTCATGCTAAATGTCTACAGGGTCGGGAATGAAACTCCGATCTCGGTCTCCGACGCGATCAAAAGGATGATCGGTGAAATCCACGACACTCTCCCTGAGGGCATCTCGATGAAGGTGCTTGACGACCGCGCAGACACCTACCGGCAGCGTATGAGCCTGCTCGCCCGCAACGGCGCGCTTGGCATAATACTGGTGATCCTCCTTCTCGGCGCCTTCCTCGAGATGCGTCTGGCATTCTGGGTGATGATGGGCATCCCGGTTTCTTTCCTCGCCGCCGCGATGATCATGCCCGCGCTGGGGCTCTCGCTGAACATGATGACCATGTTCGCCTTCATTGTCGCCCTGGGGATAGTGGTTGACGATGCGATAGTTGTGGGCGAGAACATCTATCACCGCCATCAGGAGGGTATGAGCTTCATGGATGCCGCGGTCTCCGGGACAAGGGAAGTGACGATACCTGTATCCTTCAGCATACTGACCAACATAGCCGCCTTCATCCCGCTTGCCCTGCTCCCCGGCACTACCGGCAAGGTGCTCTGGATGCTTCCCATGATTGTCATTTCAGCCTTCATATTCTCTTGGGTCGAGAGTGTTTTCATCCTCCCGGCTCATCTCGCTCATTTGTCCGAGAAGCCCCGGAGAGGACATGTGAACAAATTTCTCCACGAGCGGCAGCAGCGTTTCAGCCGCTGGTTTGTCAGCTCGGTCAAAAAGTACTATGACCCCTTCATCAGGACGGCCCTTGCACATAGATATTTTGTCATCGCCGTGGCGGTGTCGCTTCTCGCATTGACACTCGCTTATGTGCAGAGCGGGCGAATGGGTTTCGAGATATTCCCGCAGGTAGAAAGCGATTATGCCTTCGCCTTCGCAAGGCTGCCCTACGGCACGGCGGTGGCGAACACCGAGGAGGTCACCAGAAAACTTGTCGGCGCAGCCATGGAGGTTGTCGCCGAGTCCGGGAGGCCTGAGCTTTCCGAAGGGATTTTCGCGGACATAGGCAAGAGCGGCGGGCACACCACCGAGATCCGCGTCTTCCTTGCCAGTCCCGAGATACGCGGGAAGATCATGAGCACCCAGCAGTTCGTGGATCGCTGGCGCGACAAGGTCGGCAGGATCCCGGGAGTCGAGGCCTTGTCCTTCCTTTCCGACAGGGGAGGCCCCGGCGGAGGCGCATCTCTGAATGTCGAGCTCAGACACAGGGACATGGAGGTCTTGCGTGCCGCAAGTGCCGAACTTGCAGCGAACCTCGGCACGATAGCCAGGGTATTCGATGTCGAGGACGGCTTCCAGCCCGGGAAGGAACAGCTTGACTTCACTATCACCCCGGAAGGGCAGAGCCTTGGACTGACCTCCTCGGAAGTCGCCCGCAGGCTCAGAGGCTTCTACGAGGGGACCGAGGCCCTGCGGCAGCAGCGCGGACGGAACGAGATAAAGGTAAAGGTAAGGCTGCCGAGGGAGCAAAGGGCTTCCGAGTACGATCTCGAGACCCTCGTCATCAGGACTCCCGCCGGCGGCGAGGTGCCAGTAAGCGAGGTGCTTAAGCTGTCCAGGCAGCGCGCATACACAACCATAAACAGGAGAGACGGCATGCGCTCCGTCTTAGTGGCTGCGGATGTAAGGCCAAGACATGCCACCGATGATGTCATAAGGCTCATTAACGCCGAGATACTGCCGCATCTCATGGAGAATCATCCCGGGTTGACCTTCAGCTACGAGGGAGGGCAGGCCGACATAAGGGAGAGCCTGCAGACCATGTACATCATGATCCCGATGGTGCTCATTGTCATATATGCGATGCTCGCCGTGCCCTTCAGGAGCTATCTGCAGCCGCTGATTGTCATGTCGAGCATCCCCTTTGGCCTGGTAGGCGCCGTGCTCGGGCACATGATCATGGGCTATGCCATGACGCTTTTCAGCATAATCGGGGTTCTTGCGCTTTCCGGCGTGGTGGTCAACGACTCGCTGGTGCTGATAGACTTCGCCAACACCAGGAGAGCCGAGGGTTGCTCAGCGATGGATGCAATATCCAATGCCGGGGTCCAACGCTTCAGGCCTATTCTTCTTACTACGCTCACCACATTCTGCGGCCTGATGCCCATGATCTTCGAGACCAGCCGCCAGGCCAGGTTCCTCATCCCCATCGCGCTCTCAATCGGATACGGCATCCTCTTCGCCACCTTCATCTCGCTTATTGTGACCCCTTCACTATATATGGTCATGGAGGATGTAAAGAGCCTGAAAGACCGCCTGAGTGCAGGGGATTAGTTTTTCGGGTCTGCCTGATCTTTCTGATTTGTATACAAAGCTTTAAGACTAACTTAGCTTTCACCTTTTTGGTTAGAAGAA
>CAZANS010000206.1:991-4660 GCA_964486565.1 uncultured Victivallales bacterium | reverse complement strand
CAAATCGTACTTTTGTGCGAGGCGCGAGGCGCGGAGCAGGGGGGTGCCTCCTTCTCCCAGACGTAGGCAGGATTGAGCATGGAGCTGTATCCGCCGTCGAAGGGGACGAAGAAGAACACCGTCTCGAGGACTCCGTACCCGGTCCTCACGAAGGTCATCGTCAGGCCGCGAGCGAGGCCATAGGGCAAGGCGAGCAACAGTCCGTCCTCCTCGCCGCTGCGCAATATCTGCCTCGGGAACTCGCCGGCACCCGTGGCTACGTTGGTGATCCCGCGCACCAGCTTCATGCCCATCATGTCCGTCTCGTGCTCGGGAGCCTTGCGCACCTTCGTCTGCTCCTGGGCCGTCACTGCCGTCCCCGCGGCCGCGAGGACCAGGAGGCACACCATAACTTTCATCATCTTCTTCATCTCGATTTTCTCCTTATTTACTTTTCAATTCAGATTGTTTTGCTTATGATAACATTCGTGTCAGGGAAGCGGGTCGAAGCTCCTCTTGTCCTTGTCGAAATGGAACTGGTCGAACCCGATCTTGTTGATCTTGGACCCGACATCCTCGGTGTCGTCGCCTATGATCCCGATGTCGCCCATGATCGCCGAAGGCATCCCCGCCTCTGGCAGCGAAGGCACGCACTCTAGCACGGTGACTATCCTCGTGTTCTTGCCCACGTCCGACTCGCTGCCGAGCAGCCATCCCAGACCGGGCAGGCTGCCCAGCCATGGGAGCTTGCCAGCGCTGTTGATGGAGGTCTTCTTCTCAATCCCGCCTATGACGAACCTCGAGCCGTCGTTCGACACCATCACCTTGGTGTTGAACTCGCTTCTCTCTGTCCTCGGCGTGCCGTTGTTGCGGAAGCCGATAAGGCTGGTGTTGTAGATGTTGATCTCCATGGTCGTTGCCTGGCTGGTCACGGACGGCCTCAAGTTGAGGCGGTACCCGAAGGTGTCGGTGAGCGTGCGCAACGTGTTTATCTGCGTCGCGCGGTCGGCATCCTTGCGGACAATCAACTGCTCGTCAGTGATCCAGGTTATCCCCGTGAAATCGCCCGTGCACCTGACGGTGTAGCCGACATTGCCATATCCTCTGGCGACCCACTGAACTCCCAACGCCTCGGCATTTTCCTCGTCCAGCCTCATCTCGTAGTAAGTCCTGCTGCCGTCGTTGACGCGGCTGATCATCAAATTCAGGCCGGCCCTGCGTGCTGCGGCGCCGCCGAGCTCGATCAGGTTGCCGTCCATGTCGGTCGCCGAGATGGTGACCGTGTAGGTGCCGTCGAGGTTCAAGTCAAGCCTGAGCTGGTTCCGGTCGTTGATAGCCGCGATATTTGTATATCTGGCATATCCCAGCAGCGTCAGGTTGGCGTTTGCGTCGCTCGGGACGAATGAGGGGAACTCGGTCAGTGCCTCGATCGCTCCTGTCTGGGCGTTAATCAGGTTGATCTGCCCTTCGGTGAGGATTGTGGCGTCGCCCTGTGCGGCCACGATGTCGAGGAACCTAGAGTTCCAGCGCGGGCTGAACTTCAGGAACTCGGTATGCGAGTCCTTCACCCAGGGGAGCCCCGGGATGCTGTTCGTGAAGTCCCAGCCTCTCGAGTAGCGCGAGGCGGCGGTGAAGAAGTCTGACCCCGGCCCGTTCTTCCATGCCTGCCAGTCGGCGCCGATCTTCGCGTCGTTCTCTTTGTCAATCTCGAAGATCTTGTACGCCACCCTTACCTCGGGCAACGGACGGTCGTAAACCTCGAGCATCTGCTTCATATACTTGATGCTCCAGTTCGATATGTAAAACCATATCGCGTTAAGCTCGCCGTCGGCCCAGCCCACGTCCTTGCCGCGTAGGTTCTCCTGGGTATTTGCCGCAACGCTCATGCCGACCTCGCGCAGCAGCGCTAGAAGGTCGGCCGCCGTGCGGTATCTCGGGAAGTAGAGCAGCTTGCCCTGACCCGAAGAGGATGTTATCTGCGGCTGGTCCAGCACCTCGACGATGTCGTCAATGATCATCCCGCCGTTCTGCGCCGCCCTGTCGAACTTATAGTCCTCAGCCGACACCAGCAGCACTCCCGTCCCGTCGTTGTACTTCACAGCCTCGACCTTGCTCGTCCCGCTGGTTACCCTCTCCGCCTCGAGCGCGTCGCGCAAGTAGGGCCTCAGCTCGTAGGGGTCCGCGTGCTTCAGCACGTAGGTCTTGGTGATTATGTCCGGGTCGTTGTTCGTCTGGATGAAGTGCACCATGTCGGTGTTCTTGTCTATCTCGAGCCTAAGCTGTGTCTGCACTTCACTTGGCGAGGGCCCCGGCGTGGCCGGGTCTGCCGCCAGCCTGAATTGCGACAGGCACGCCGAGGCAAACACCGTAACGCCCGTTTTGATCCATTTCCTGTTCATTTCTAGTCTCCTTATTTTGTTCTGTGTCATCATTTACTCCCCGGTGTGAACACCTGAGGCTGCCTGACGAACGTATCTTTAGTGGGTAAGGTCGCCGACTCGTTGCTTGATGCGTACGCCTCAAGCATCTTCTCTGCGGTGACAATCTCGCCTGCCCACTGTCCCCAGTTGCGGTCGGGCTGGATAGGGCTGGCCTCTAGAGTCACGTAGTAGCGGTACTTCTTCATCGAGTCGGTAGTCGCGCCGAAGACATACTTCAATATCGGTATGTCGCTCAGAAAGGGCACCCCGTTGTTCTGGTTGACCTTGTGGTGCTTGATGTAGGTCGCCAGCAGCTTCTCGGAGTTGGCCGCCACGCTTGTCCTCGAGCGGAAGCGGTAGTTGTCTTCTATCACGTCGCCCGTCGCGCTCTGCTCCGACATCGCGTTGTCAACCTCGAGCACCCAGCCGAAGCTCAGGAAGGCCGAGTCGGTCGTGTTCACCGTGTTGTTGTGCCCGATCACAGGCGTCACGAAGTACAGCGAGATGCCCGGCTGGGTCGTCTGTATGGAAATCTCATTGTTCTGCTTCGCGATCGTCTGGAACACCGGGTTGAAACGTATGCGGTAGCGCGCCGCTGCGAAGTTCGCAGGGTTAGCCGACCCGAAGGTCGCGTCAACCGCTGTGCTCTGGTCGTTCGTGATCGTCAGGTAGTTCGAGGTCGCCACACGTGACCTGCCCTTCTGGTCAAGCAAACGCAGAAAGGTCATGTCTATGTTCGGGGCCACGAAGATCCCAGGCGATGTGAACGACGCCAGGCTCGACACGTCCAGCATGTTCGACCAGCTCGACACGTCGGCGAAATGCTGGAAGTCCAGATAGTCCAGACCCAGCCCGAACAGCTCAGCTCCCGGGCCGTTCTTCAACGCCACCCAGTCTATGCCAAGCTCGATAAGGTTGTCCTCGCTGATCTGGTAGAGCTTGACCCTTACCTCCATCTGGGGCACAGGGCGGTCAAGAGACACAAGCCAGTCGCCCACGTCCTTGCCGTCAGACGCGGAACCCTTCCAGAAGAACAGGTTGGAGTTGGCATCCCGGTACTGGATGTCGTCCCCACTGCCGTACCTGCCCCTGATGATGTCGAGCATCGTCTGGCTCGAACGGTAGTTCGGCTTGTAGTAGAAGTGGTGTATGCCCGTGCCGGCTATCACAGCACCCGCATCATCCTTAACTCCAGGACGGTCGAGCTTCTGCACCATGTCGTCTATATAAGGCACCATGAACACAGGCATGTTCACCTGCAGGAACTGCT
>CAZANS010000206.1:0-981 GCA_964486565.1 uncultured Victivallales bacterium | reverse complement strand
GGCTGACGCTCGACTCACCGTTCGCGCGCCTCACCGCACCCTCCACGAAAGCCCTCAGGTCGTCAGCCTTCATGTTCTTGATCTCATAGACCTTGCTGGTCATGTAGTCCTGGTCGCGGTCGTCCAACAAGGTGATCTTGCGGGTTCTACCCCCGATCACCGGTCCCCTTTGCTGGAGAACGGTTTTGGCAACATCCTCGTCGTCAGCCTCCACGACCCCTGCGATCGCTCCCTCGTCCTGAGAGAACCCGGTGACGGCCATCGCGCAGATCGCGAAGACCGCCAGCCAAAGTCGTCCTTTAATCTCTTTCACTTTCTTCTCCTTTTGTTTGTTAACATCTTTCCAAACTCCCTTCCTCTTCCTTTTCTCTTATCTTCTTTCCTTTTCACGAGTCAGAAATCTAAATTCTCATCTTCTCGCACCTCCTCGCTTGAGTTTTCACTAATCCAATCTTGACTCGACAAAAACACTTGAACGATACCATGGAAGATAACCACCCTTTGTTAAATGCGTGTTCCCGCCATGTTAGGATTGCATGAAAAATTTCAGATTTTGAAATTGGCTCCCTAGTACGTTTTTTCCCCGATATGAAAAACTAGTTTGCGTTCTCTGAACACAATAAACAAAAAAAACGCTATTTGTGCTCGGAGAGCGCAAGCTACTGAATACCAAAAATTGCGCGTTGGGGGCTCCCAAGGGCGGACACGCCGCATTGCCGGCTCGTTTTCTGCGCCGCAGGCTTTGGACTGCGCAACTTTTTAGTTGCGCTTTGGTTTTCACCGGAGCCCGATGATTGCGGATATCGGAGGTGACGGAGGACAGAGTACGCGGCAGGGGC
Organism: uncultured Victivallales bacterium; assembly: GCA_964486565.1. GTDB lineage: Bacteria > Verrucomicrobiota > Lentisphaeria > Victivallales > JAADHT01 > JAFGFR01. The sequence continues at coordinate 142 of CAZANS010000206.1, read as the reverse complement.
GAGACGACACTGCCCCACGGAAGACGCTGAGGCCGGGACGACCTCAGCCCACTTTGCGGAATAAGCGATTGCTTTATATTTCCTGAATGAGCCAATTTCAAAACTCCCCGTGGCCGCGCGGCTTGCCATTTTGGATGCGAGG
>CAZANS010000205.1:0-4661 GCA_964486565.1 uncultured Victivallales bacterium | reverse complement strand
TTCCTCCAATAGCCCCTTGACTTTTAACGAGCACGATGGTAAAGTCAAAACAAGGCGGTTAGCCGCTATTGGTTTTAATGCCCGACAACGGTAGCGCATATGCATATTTTCAATGTTGTTTTTGAAAACCCTCTATATGTCTTGAGGCTGTGTTCTGAGATTGCGGTTCTCTTCCTTCTGATCTACAGCGTGATGTACTATCTCAGAGGAACTCGCGGAGCCTACACCCTTGCCGGATTGCTGATCTCCCTCATCATGCTGACCTTTCTTGCGGACTTCCTCGAGTTCGAGGTGATAAAATGGCTGTTGAACGGGCTGTGGACTATTTTCGCCGTCGCCTTGATTGTCATATTCCAGCCGGAGCTGAGACGTGCTTTCGCCCAGCTCGGCAGCCGCTCATTCGTCAAGAAAATGCGCAAGAAGGAGACAATAAACGAGGTCGTCACCGCTGTGATCAACCTTTCAAACCAGCGCACGGGTGCGCTGATCGTTTTCGAACGCGCAATTGGGATGAAGGCGATCATCAACAGCGGCATTGCCCTGGAGTCACGCCTGAACCATTTCCTAATCGAGGCTATGTTCCACACCAAGTCTCCGCTTCACGACGGCGGGGTGATCATACGCGGCAACACAATAATCGCCGCTCACTGCATATTCCCCCTTACCCACGAGAGCGAGCTGCAGAGGACTCTCGGGACCAGGCACAGGGCCGCGATAGGAATCACTGAGGAGACCGACGCGGTGGCTGTAGTCGTCTCAGAGGAGACAGGTATAATAAGCCTAGCATGCCGCGGGAGGCTCAAGAGGAACGTCAGCCCGGATGTCCTCTCAAGATTCCTAAACGCATTGCTTATTTCCGGGGAGAGCGATTCCCTGGCAGGAGTCTTCGACCCGCAGCAGGAGAAGGAGGAGGAAGCCGCCGCAGGATTCAGCGAGGAGCCATTGAGTTATGAGTAGCGCAGACAGGGAAAAAAACAAGCTTGTCTTTATCCCCGGGTTTATCCGGCATGACTTTCTGAGGAAGCTCATCGCGTTGTTTTTTGCCGTCCTGATTTGGCAGAGGGTGGATTCAGAGATGTCGGAGACGCAGACTTTCGGCTCCATACCGGTGCAGGTGACTCTGCCGGCATCGCTTGGCAGGCTGGACAACGTCCCCTTGCTTGTCAGCGTCAAGCTCAAGGGTTCCAGAAGGCTGCTAAGCAATCTCTCCGGTGGCGAAATCAACATCAACGCGCAGATCAACGAGCCCGCCGCCCAGCGAAGCCCTATTGTAGTCATGCACAGGATAGACCCTGCAAGGGAAGTCAGTGTGCCCAGCGGCATCAGCGTGATGCAGATCAAGCCGGAGATCATATCTGTCAGTGTGGACAATCGGATCAGCCGCTCTGTCCCGGTGAAGCTGGTCCATTCTGGGATGCTGATGGACGGCTACTCCTTCAGGGTTGCGAATCTGATTCCGAGCGAAGTCACGATCACCGGGCCGGAGAGCATCATAAAATTCACCAACGACGTCAAGACAGATCCTCTGGTTTTCCGTGTCGAGAACATAAACGATTTCGAGATGGACCTGACTTTGGCCAAGAGGGACAACATTGTTGCCAGCAGGCAGGATGTGACGGCCTACATCGAGGTTTTCAAGAGGTACGACAGCAGGGAGTTTTCCAGAGTTCCTGTGAGAATGCTCGGGGCACCCGAAGTCCCTGCAAAGGTTTCCATGGTGCCAGGCGAGGTTATGGTGGTGATCCACGGCATCAGACGTTCCGTTGAGGTGACGGGTCTGCGCGATCTGAACGCCCATGTAGATATTTCCGGCCTGGCAGTCCCAGGGAAGTACATGCTCGACGTGAGATGCTGGATGGACTCCCAGGACATTAAGGTGCAGATGATCATGCCTCAGCAGATCGAGGTAACTCTGGAGCGTCCCTGAAGGCTCGCCAGCATGGATAACCCATTCTTATAAATCCTAGATTCGCCGATGCAAAAGCTTTTCAGTTTGAAAAATTTCGACTCGCGGGTGTCTTTGGTGGTCGCCGCCGCTCTGACATGGATGATCGCTGTGGCGGCCGTCATCGGCAACACTCGCTCGCTGCCGGGGTTCGATGCATACTACAACGTGGCCCTCGCACGGATCATGGCCGAGGAAGGCTGGGTGCTCGGCAGTTTCCCATGGACCACATGCTCCATCTGGACGGAGGCATATTTCGACAAGGAATGGCTTTTCCACGTGTATTTGATGCCGTTCGTGGTTTTGTTCGGTGAGATCCAAGGCGCTAAGATCGCCACCATGACTGCGGTTTTCCTTGTCGGTCTCTCATGGGGTTTCCTCCTGAGGACTCTCGGGGTGAGACGGCATCTGTACGCCGCCATGGTGTCCGTGCTTTTCGCCACGGGTTATCTTTTCTTATGCAGGCTGGTGCTTTGCAGATCCGTGCTTTTCTCCCTTGTTTTCCTGCCTCTCTGCCTCGCGTTCATGATATCTCGGAGAAGGCTGCCCCTCTTCGTCGCCACCTATCTTTATATGCTTTCTCACGCGGGGGCATGGCATATTCTTCTGGCGGCTATGCTGTTTGACTGCTGCGATCTCATAAAGAAAGAATCCGATGCCAGAAACGGCAAGATAATGTTCAATGTAGTTTTGCTCGGTGTGCTTTCAGGGTTGATCATAAACCCTTATTTCCCACGGATAATCTACGGTGTCTTCCTGCAGACGGCGTTGGTTCTGAGGGCGAAATGGTTTGGTGTCAGCGGCGGGGAGATATTCCAGGCAATGGAGTTCGCCCCGATAGCTCCCAGGAGAATCTTATGGCACATGCCGCTGTTCATCGCGTTCGTCTATTCGGCATGGAGGATGTTCAAGGGTAGATTCATCGAGGAGCTGGCCGGCGCGAGAGGGTTTCTTTTCCTCCTCTCAGGAATGTATGTCGTGCTGACAATCATCTCCCAGCGCTTCATAGAGTATTCAGCCCCGCTGGCGGCGGTGTATGTGGTCTTCTGCCTAAGCTCGGATCTCGGGAGCTTCTTCCCAATAAAACTGTCCCCTCCAGCGGGATGGAGGAAGGCTCTCCCGGCTGTCATCGCAAGCGTGTCCCTTGTGTGCGGCGCATATTCCGTATGGATACTCAACAGGGATTTCCACTCGGATCACCTGGAGTTCGAGGACTCCACGCGCTGGCTCAGGGAGAATGTAGAGGAGGGAGAGATAATCTTCCACGCCGACTGGGACATCGGCGCGATACTCTTCTGCCTCGCACCCGAATTCAGATACCTGGTCGTCCTTGAGCCATACTTCATGTACGCATACTCCCCAGAGATGTACTTCCTGTGGGAGAGGATATCATCGGGAAAGATATCCACCCCGTCGGTGCCCATAGTCGCGGAATTCAACTCCAGGGTGGTTTTTGTCCCGAATGACAGGCCAGCCCTCAGGGCGAGACTGCTAAAGGACAGCTTCGCGCATCTTCAGTATGAGGGCCTAAGCGGGGAGTCGGTTTTCCTGCTCGACGTCCCCGAAGAGGTGCTCCTGTATGATAAATTTCTACGCCAGAACATTCGAAAAAAAACCTTTCAACACTAAATTCCCTTCTTCACAGGCATTTCAAGGACGGAGCTTTGATGGATTTCAGATATAAAAACGGTTTTTTTGATTGCGGATCGCGCACCAGGATAATGGGCATATTGAATGTGACCCCCGACTCATTCAGCGACGGCAACGAGTTTCTCTCCGAGTCCTCAGCGGTCGCCCGTGCGGTCGAGATGCATGAATCCGGCGCGGATGTCATTGACATCGGCGGCGAGTCCTCCCGTCCGGGCGCGTCGCCCGTAACCATTGACGAGGAGCTAGAAAGAGTCATCCCCGTCGTAAGGGCGATCAAGGCTACAAATCCAGATATCGTGCTGAGCATAGACACCACAAAAAACGAGGTTGCCAAGGCCGCGGTGGAGGAGGGCACCGAGATAATCAATGACATCAGCGGACTGCTTGCCGACCCGAGGATCGCGGCCACAGCCGCCGCCTCCGGGGCCGGTCTGATCCTGATGCACATGCGCGGGAATCCAGATACAATGAATTCACTCAGGCATTACGCCGACCTGATCACGGACGTGATTCGCGAGCTTTCTGAAGCCGCCGGAAGAGCATTGTCCCTTGATGTCCCCAAGGAATCACTGATGCTCGACCCGGGTATCGGATTCGCGAAGGATCCGGAGCAGAACATCATAATAATGAGACACATAGCGAGTTTCTCCGAGCTGGGCTATCCTCTCCTTGTCGGCCCCTCGCGGAAGTCTTTCATCGGCGAGATCATAAGGCAGCCGGATCCGGCTGGGAGAGTCTGGGGCACTGCGGGTGCAGTGGCATGGCTGGCACTTCACCGGGTGGCTTTCGTAAGGGTGCACGACGTGGCCGAGATGCGCGATGTCATTTCTGTCGTAGAAAGGATATCGGACGGATTCGCCGACAATATCTCTCGACTAGAAAAATATAACTCAAAAAGGTCTAACTCAATGCTTCATTAATAATGCCAGACATCTGCGAATTCCGCAACAATCACCCGGGACCCTGCCAGAAAACAATCAACCAGGCACTGCAATGCATCACCACTAAAATGAGGATGGAGGCATGGTGCAATGCGGCAGCCCGAAAGGTTAAATCTCAAAAATTC
>CAZANS010000204.1:0-4719 GCA_964486565.1 uncultured Victivallales bacterium | reverse complement strand
CCCGACCGCGACGGCGTGGCATTCGCGCCAAAAGAGCTTGCCGCCCAAAGGGTTGCGGCGGAGGCACAGCATGCGCCACGGCGAAATGGCGGGCACAGACAGCTTCGGGTATGCACCAGCCATTTCGCCGCACCGTCTGCCGCGCCTGCGCTCCCAACGCGGTTCACGCGGAGTTTTGAAACTGGCTCATCAACCAAAACAATGAAAAACCATCTCTGCCATGACCTAATATGCCATGTTGTGAACCCTTTTGCAAGCTTTTGATTGAAAAATTTCAAAAAAATTTCACTTTGCTTTTGCCGGGGAGTCATGCTAGCTTGTAATGGCTATTGCAACGACTGACCACAACTGAGCAGAAAGCTGATGAAACTTGACAGTCCGAACATCTTGATATTGATGAGTGACGAGCACCGTGCCGACTTTGCGGGGTATTCTGGGCATCCTGTTTTGAGGACACCTGTGCTTGACGGCCTTGCCGGGACCGGGGCAGTGTTCGGGAGCTGCTATACTCCGTCCCCGGTCTGCGTACCAGGGAGGCAGGCTCTTATGTCCGGGAAGCTACCCAAGAATTGCGGATGTTTGAAATACGCGGACGACCTGCCGCCGAACTACATGACCTTCGCCAAACGGTTCAGCCAGTACGCCTACTCGACCTGCGTCTGCGGCAAGCTGCACCACTACGGGTCGGACCAGATGCAGGGCTGGGGTCTGCGCATAGGCTTCGACAATGAGGTTGACCATCGGCGTTTCCTCGACGGGTTCATGGAGGACGAGGACAAAAAGTACGAGATACCGAGCAGGTGGTGGCCCTGGGACAAGGAGGTGAGGATGTCTGGAGTGGGGGTGTCGCCCTATCTTGGCCGGGACGAGATCGCAGTGCACGGTGCCAAGCAATACATTGACGAGTATTTTGTCAACAGCTTCTACGGCAAGACCGGCGACCACCGCCCACTTCTCCTCAAGGTCAGCCTTACACTGCCTCACTACCCGTTCGTCACCGAGAAAAAACTTTTCGACTACTACTACGAAAAAGTGCAGCCCTTCATTGACGAGCAGGTCTTCGACCATCCGGCAATAACAAGGGGCTGGGACACGGTAAGGATTGGCGAGCAGGTCTCCGAGGACGACGTGCGCAGAGCCACCGCAGCCTACTGCGGAATGATCGAGAAACTCGACTCTCTCTTCGGCGAGGTGCTCGATGCCCTCGAACAGGCGGGGCAGGATCTCGACGACTGGCTGGTCATCTACACCAGCGACCACGGCGAGATGCTCGGACAGCACGGGCTGTGGATGAAATACAAGTTCTTCGAGGCCAGCGCAAGAGTGCCTCTGATTATACGGTTCCCGAAATCCTTCCCGGCATCAAAGATAAACCAGAACGTCAACCTGTGCGACTTGTTCGCCACACTCTGCGACTTCGCCGGCATCCCCGCCCCGGAGGGGCTCGACAGCCGGTCGCTGGTGCCTATGCTCAAAAGCGGCGGAAAGTGCCCCGGATGGGACAATGAGGCAATATCCCAGATAGACAACGACCTCATGATCAAGCAGGATCATCTGAAGTACCAGTTGTTCGAACGGGGTCAAGAAGTGCTCTTCGACCTCCGGCGCGACCCGGGGGAGACAAAGGATTTCAGCCCGCTACACGAATATGCCGAAGACATCGCCCGATTCCGCTCGAGAGCAAAACAGCTAGGCTACGTCATCAACCCCACAGCACCACCCAAGCAAACCCACACAATCACCTGAAACAAGCGCTCACACGAGAGCGGCAGGCAGCAATGTCGGAATTCACAGCTTCAGCGTGCGAATCACATCAACGGAGGAAAAAAGTCAAATATCTTAGGTTTGACCCCGACATGGCGCAGAAAAACATTTGATAAATGCAGGAACCTTGCTAGATTCCATGTCGTGCCGAAGTTGACTTTGCGAAATTCGCAGATTCCGGAAAGAAGTTTCAATAGCAATTTGGATATCCTATCATGAGCGGAGCGAAAAATTTCGATGTCAGGAAGGTGGCCGCGCTGGCCAGGCTGGAACTCGAACCGTCCGAGGAGGAGCAGATTCGACAGGACATGGAGAACATCGTCAGCTATATAGGACAGCTTTCAGCCTTGGATGTCAAGGGCGTCGAGCCGATGGCACATGTGTTCCCCGTCAAAAATGTATACCGCAAGGACGAGCCCGGGGAGTCCTTCCCGCGCGACAAGATGCTCGCAAACGCACCAGAGACTGTCGAGGGCGAGCTGCTGAAGGTCCATCAGGTGCTGGACAGTCCCTAAGATCACCAGACGGAGACAAGATGAAAACCATACACGAACTTGCCGAAGAGCTCAACTCCAACAGCACCAGCTCCCGCCAGATTTGCCTCGAATGCCTGAAGGCCGCCGAGGAGAAGGAGAACACCATCAATGCTTTTCTGCACTTGGACAAGGATGACATACTCAGCCAGGCGGATGCCTCCGACAGACGCCGAGCAGAGGGGAAAGCCTCGTCCCGGTACGACGGCATACCCGTCGCCATAAAGGACAACATCGCCGTGAAGGGCCAGCCCTGCACCTGCGCATCACGCATTCTCGAGCCATTCGTGTCCCCCTACGACGCAACCGTGGTCAAACATCTCAAAGACGCAGGCATCGTGGTCTTCGGCAGGACAAACATGGACGAGTTCGCCATGGGCTCATCCTGCGAGAACAGCGCCTACAAGTCCACCCGCAACCCCTGGGATACAAGCTGTGTCCCGGGCGGCTCAAGCGGAGGCTCCGCAGCGGCGGTGGCAGCCGGCGAGATACCCGCCGCACTCGGCTCCGACACCGGCGGCTCAATTCGCCAGCCGGCATCCTTCTGCGGTGTCGTAGGGATGAAGCCCACATACGGGATGGTCTCCAGGTACGGCCTGGTGGCCTTCGCCTCGTCGCTCGACCAGATCGGTCCCTTGACAAAAGATGTCCGCGACTCCGCAATCCTCCTCGATATCATCTCAGGGCATGACCCCAAGGACTCAACCTCACTCCCACAAAATCAAAAAGTTGCGAATCTCGCAAAAGCCATAGACGAGCTTTCCAGCCTGCAAGGTGTCAGGATCGGGGTGACCAAGGAGTATATGGAGGGCGAGGGGCTGGACAACGAAGTCCGCGAACTGGTAATGAAAAGCCTGGAAAAGCTCGAGACCCTCGGGGCGGACCTCGTCGAGGTATCGCTGCCCCATACCTCATACGCCGTGGCCACATACTACGTGATCGCCACCGCAGAGGCCAGCGCAAACCTCGCCCGTTTCGACGGCATACGCTACGGCAGACGCGCAGAATCCACAGCCGACATCACCGAACTCTACCTGCACTCCAGGGGAGAGGGATTCGGCAAGGAGGTAAAAAGGAGGATACTCCTGGGGACTTTCGTCCTGAGCAGCGGCTACTACGACGCCTACTACCTGCGTGCGCAGAAGGTCAGGACGCTCCTCTGCCGAGACTTCGACGATGCCTTCCAGAAATGCGACCTCCTCGCAGGCCCCACCGCGCCAGCACCAGCATTCAAAATCGGCGAAAGGCTCCAGGACCCCATTCAGATGTACCTCTCCGACATTTTCACCATCTCGCTGAACCTTGCAGGCGGATGCGGGATTAGCATCCCGGCCGGAAACCACTCCTCCGGCCTGCCGGTAGGAATACAGCTCATGGGACCCCCGATGGGAGAGAAAAAACTACTCCAGGTCGCCTCTCAGCTCGAATACAACTGACCAACAATCATGTCAGTGTTGAACAACATGGCGTTCCTCAGCGTGTAGACACCATGCCCGAACTGAGTCCTTATGCAGTGCAACGATTTCGATTTCCGGTCGAAAAGCCTAGGGTCGGGCTCATCGTCCCTGTAGTCCGCCAGTATCGTGTGCCCCGCAAGCTTCCCGTCGCTCCGCTTCGCCTTCTGCCTCCGCTTGCGCTGAAGCCGGTTCATCAGACCGCTGAGGTTCCGCCCCTTGTCGAGCACCTTGTCCAGCAAGTCGTTCAAACCGATCTCGTTCATGGGCGGCATCATGTCCGTGCCGGCAGTGCCCCACTGCTGGATGTAGTCCCCGGCGGCAGTGTCCAAAAGACCGTTGAGCTGCACCATCGAACGATGGTTGATTATCGAAAGCAGCCTGTAGCAGCCATACACTCCCCACTGATACCGCACAGGCGTGCCGAAGCATACAAAATCAAGAGGCATGCCGTCAATGACAAGCAGATCCTCGATAAGCTGCTCCCTTCGCAGATCCTGGCATTTGTCAACCACCTTGTATAGCTCCCTCGCTCTGGGGCCATCCTCAAGGAAGATTGTGAGCAACGCGAATATCTGCCCGGCATGGCTGTGCCCAATCAGCAGTATCCTGTCACTGCTGGACATGCCCTTCTCTTTGATCTTCTTCGCAAGCAGAGAAGCCAGCGCCACCACCGCCTTCAGCCTGGCGATGTGGTAGTTCCCGCCGCTCCAGACAAGCATGTCGCAGTCTATGCCGGCAGCATCGCGGAAGGCATCACAGTATTCAGGCGTGAAGTTCCCGAGATCCCTGACCATGTTGTTCACCGCCTGGCGCGAGTGGTTTCTCATCTTCTCGAGCATAGGGCCAACCTGCGGGAAGAGCTGAAGCAGCGGCTCGAGGAAACAGAAGAGCCCAAGAGAGTCGTTCCCGGCAAAGGTGCCGTGCAGAAACACCACGCTCCTGACGTTGGCTTCCCTGATGGCATT
>CAZANS010000203.1:0-4797 GCA_964486565.1 uncultured Victivallales bacterium | reverse complement strand
GCGTACAACCTGCCGCTGGAGCCGGAGCTCCCCTTCAAGATCGAAGGGGATGTTGAGGTGACCGCCTCGAAGCTCGCGGAAAACGGTGAGGGGTGGATCCTGAGGTTGCAGGAGGCGGGCGGGCGGGGGACTACCGCACGCATTACCTTCGACCGGCAGCAGCAGGTGGCGCAAACAGATCTGCTTGAGCGCCCCTTGGACAATGCGGTCAACACGCTGTGCTTTGAAACGCCGATACACAAACACGGCATTGTGACGTTGCTTATCAGGAAGTGAATGCCGGTCCATGCCCGGTTCGACGGGTAGAATGCCCCGGCCGGCCGCAGATCTGGAATCGATATTGGAGCGAAATGAGAAAGGATGAGAAAATCAGAACTATGGAGCCAGTTTCAAAACTCCGCCCCAACCCTTTGGGCGGCAAGCTCTTTTGGCGCGAATGCCACGCCGTCGCGGTCGGGACAGACTAGGCAGGTATGCCCACTCCCGCATCGGCGTGGCCTCGCATCCAAAATGGCAGGCCGCGCGGCCACGGGTAGTTTTGAAATTGGCTCTATGAATAAGAACACGGCAGCAGATTCGGCCACTCGCCTAAGTTGGTTCAAGGACGCGCGATTCGGGATGTTCGTGCATTGGGGGCTTTACTCGCTGATCGGACGGCACGAATGGGTGATGAATAACGAACATATGGCGATCCACGACTATGAGAAACTAGCGACGCAATGGCGACCGCCAAAGCCCTTGACCAGTAGGGCTCGGGGGCAAGCTCTTGGCTGAGAAGCTTCTCCTACAAGGTATTCATGTGCCAGTTGCGGAACTGCTCCTCGTCGTCCATCGCCAGACAGTCGAGTAGGCGCCGCCAATTCACGATCCGGCAACGCAACCATTCCACGGCAAACTCCCGGTAGGCGCAGTGGAGCCACCCCCTCGGGTGCGCCACCGCTCCCGCACGTACCATGTTCAGGTCGATGTAGGACAAGCAGCGGCCAAGATGCGCCCCAGCAATATTCAAGGCTTGTTTTAGATTTCTATGCACATTTATTATACTTCTATAGGGACAGACCCCGATACACTACCGATACAATTATATACGCTACATGGCAATGGTATCCGCCGCAACGGGATAAACCCTGCGGATTCATTCGGTCGTGTTTATAGCCGCAAATGTTGTTCCGCTCTGAGTGGTGCCTTCCACGAGCTTGAGTATCTCGTATCCGAGCATTACGGCATGTCCGGTGTTCGCAGTGGGAGGGGGATACGGCGGGAGCATGGGGTCATGCCCGAGTTTGAATTTGCTTCCGCCCTCCTGGAAGACCGGGAAGAGCCTTCCCGAGAGAGGTTCATAGAGGGAGGGATATATATAGCGGTCAATTACAGAGCCAAGACGAACATCTCTGAAACCTTTTTTGCCAGACTCAATGTCGGCGGCGAGTTTTGAGGCGTCGTAGGGCATGCTTGCGCATTTCGCAAGAAGCAGCACGTAGTCGGCGGCATCTGGATTTCCCTTTATTTCCATGGGGAAGAAGTTAGCGTATATCAGACAGTCCCCATGTCCGTAGGATAGCGAGTTGAAAAGCTCGTTTCCCCTGGCAGGATTCCATCTGTAGTCAAGGTCTTTACGGTAGAAGTGCTTTACATGGTATGGGCTGAAGTGGAATTTCTTGTGGTAGTAGTCGCCGATGAAGGGCGACCGCCTCGGCGGCATGAAGCACAGGTAGTCGTTGAAGACGCATGGTGTGCCGGGTTCGAGATCCTTGAGGGGTGCGAGGAATTGTTTTAGCTGGCTCTCCCTGTAGAAGGGTTCGACAATCCTCAAGGCCTCCCAGGAGGCAATCAGCAGATCTGTCACAAGCACCATGATGCAGGCAGCCATGATTCTAGGCCTCCTTGCGACAATATCTAGCACCGGGACAAGGAGGAAGGCGGAAACAGGTGCCATGAAGGCGATATACCTTACCTCTCGTCTCAGGATGACGTGCATAAGCACGAACGCCACGATCCATGATATCGCCAGCGACCTCTGCAGCCTGTCGCCGTTTTTGAGCGACACCACAATCCCCGGGACCACGAGAAGCGCTGTCAGTATGCCGTAGGAAGGGAAGTTGGCAAGATAAAGCCAGTGCAGAGTCGTGGCGGCATTTCTTATGTCGGAACCGGAATAGTCGAGAGCCTGGACAGCCGGGCGAGTCAGGAAAGAGCCTTCGATAGGGCTGTCCTTCAGCACGACGCACATGAAAATGTAGTAGATTGCGAAACTCGCAACTGAGCCGCAGACGAGCAGCGTCATGTGCTTGAACGCCGCCGCTGTCCTTCTAGAAGGCTTGAGCATGGGTACGGAGTGCGCGATGATCACCGCCATCCAGAACAGCCCGAAAGTCTGCTTGAGCAGTGCCGCCAGCGCCCCTGCGGCAACCAGCGGAAGCCATATTCTTGCACACATATGCCTCCTCAGCTTGTCGGACAGAAATATCATCGCCAAAAAAATAATCCCCGGGAAGATGTCTATGTTCATGAAACATCCATAGGAGAAGAAGACGAAGCTCGGCACTGACGCGCAAAATGCGGCAAGCACAGGCCAGCGCATTCCGTGCCTGGTGACCAGAAGCCCTAAGACACCCAGAAGATATGCGCTATGCAGGAGTGCCATGGTCAGATGGTAGGGGCGCAGGTCCATCGGATCAAGCCCCAATGCCAATGCCGCCAGTCGGGCGGGGATCATCAGCACGGACAACATCGGAGCCTTGTGATCCAAATACACTTCATAAGCCCCGAGAAGATAGTCCGTGTTCATCAGAACATCGAAACTGTCGAAATACTCGATGTCCAAAACCCATGCAGACCACAAAAGCCATCCCGCACAGACCAGCAGAATAGCAATCGCGACAGTCCTAGGACTCAGTTTTTTAATCGGAAACCTTGTCATCACACTCCTCTCAAAACAAGCAAATTAAAATACGAGCTGGTGCTGCACAACGCCGAACACAGCACGTTCACCGAGAAAGCACTCCTCGCCGAGAAAGAGCGCAGTAACCCCAACCACCACCGCGCAATAATTGCGCTCAGCACCGCATTCTGGGACGCATGGCTCAAGGATGACTATATTTGTTCGGAGTAACCTCGCATCCAAAATGGCCAGCCGCGCCTGTCTGTGTGCACCGCACAGGCAGGCGGCAACGGGGAGTTTTGAAATCGACTCCTTAATCACAGCCCTGTCGGGAGGTCTATGAACTCGCATTCTATGCCGAAAATGTCCTTCACGCGAGCCATGGTGGCCAGCACTCCCGGGGTCTCGCTGCGGTAGTGCCCTGCGGCGATGATGTTCAGCTTTGCCTCGTGCATGGGATGCCATTCGGAATGGGTTATCTCGCCGGTGACCAGCAGGTCGAGCCCGGCCTCGGCGGCGGCCTCAATGCCGTCAACCCCGGCACCGCCTGAGACCACGCCGACTCTGCGAATCTCGCAAGTGCTTTCGCCTAAAATCCTGCATTTTGTTTTCAGAGCCTTGTCGAGTATTCTTGCAAGGTCGGTGGGGCTTGCGGGTTTCGCGAGCTCTCCCATGAAGCCGATCTCTGCGTTTGCGAATTTCGCAAAAGGTTGGGGGCTGCGCAAGCCCAGGATTTTTGCGATCAGGGCGTTGTGGCCGATCCCGGGATGTGCGTCCAGGGGGAGGTGTGCGGCGTAGAGCGAGATATTGTTTGAGAATAGGGACGAGAATATCCTCGCGGAGCGGCCCTGGAGGCGTTTGAATCCGGTTTTCCAGCTCAGGCCGTGGTGGACAAAAATAAAGTCGGCGTTGATTCCCGCCGCTTTCTCGCAGAGCTGCAGGCAGGCATCAACCCCGAAAACCGCCCTGCGCACAGCTCCGCCGCCCTCGACCTGGAGCCCGTTGTTCGAGCTGTCGTCTGGAAACCTGCCCAGATCAAGCAGACCGTCCAGGTACAACACCAATTCACGCAAATGTATTTTTTCCATTCAAATATTATAATAGCAATTCCCCTTTTTGCAAGAACAGGTCGAGACGGCAAAAAAACATAGGGACGGAGTATTATTTCCTCTCTCTCAGTCCTCTTACCCTGGGTTGCTATCCCAGTCGGTCCAGTTGACGAATCCGGCTTCTAGAGTCCCTTTGGAGCTAAATATATGCGTGACCGAGGCGTTGGCGACGCTATCCAGGGCGATGTCCGGGACCATGGAGGATGCCAGTGCCTGGACTGATGCCCAGTGCCCGATGCAGACTATTTTCGTTGAGTGGAACTCCGGGCCGAGTAGTCTGTTCCTGAGGATGGCCATCCTCACTTGGAGATCAACAGTGGTTTCATTTTTCTCGGGCCACCATCTGCCGACGGGATATTCTCCCTCGACCAGGTCGTGCGCTTTCGCCTTCTCTGCAAGGCTTTTGAACTTTACCTGGGCGACAGGGAACCAATCAGCGGCGAAAAGCTCGTGCAGTGCCACTTCCATCCTGACACCCAGAGAATTCCTGGCGGCAATCATCTCGGCTGTGACAAGGCATCGCTCGAAGGGGCTCGAGAGCACAAGCGTGCCGGAAAGATCGAGGCGGCTGAGAAACTCGGCGCACTGCTTCGCCTGAGCGTGCCCCAGAGGCGACAGATCAGGATCCCAGCCGGTGTCCAGGCCGATGTTGCCCATGGACTCGGCATGACGCACGAGATAAAAAATCTTGTCCAAAACAGTGACCTTAAATTGTCGGCCGTCTGGCCTCAGTCCTTCAATCTCGAGCCTATCCGCCTGTGCCACATGGAAACGATCGGGCTCGCCACGAAGATCGAGGAGTAGGTA
>CAZANS010000202.1:0-4827 GCA_964486565.1 uncultured Victivallales bacterium | reverse complement strand
GGAGAATGCATTTCCATGAGGCCGAGGAGGTTCTTGAAAAGGCGCTGAACTGCGCTACAGCAGACCAAGTCCTTGACATATCCGAGGCTCTGCTCTACCGGATCGCGCCCGATATTATGAATATCACCCTTTACGGGGAGTGATCCCGGCAGTACGCAGCCGGATTTGAGGAGATTTTCAGATGTCTGATCTGACTGGGCATGAACGTCCCGGCTGGGACGAGTATTTCTTGAATATCGCCGATGTGGTGGCATCGAGGAGCAATTGCCTTCGACGGCATGTGGCCGCATTGATAGTGAAGGATCGCAGAATCATATCCACCGGTTACAACGGCACTCCCAGAGGTATAAAAAACTGCTGCGAAGGCGGATGCCCGAGATGCGCCTCGAACGTCCCCTCAGGCGAAAACCTCGGCGAATGCGTCTGCAGCCATGGCGAGGAGAACGCGATAGTCCAGGCCGCCTACCATGGCATCTCTGTCAGAGAGGGTACCCTATATACGACTTTCAGCCCTTGCCTGCTTTGCGCCAAGATGATAATAAACGCCGGGATATCGGAGGTGGTGTACAGGGCGCGGTACTCCATAGACGGCACCTCTATGAGGCTTTTGAAGGAGGCTGGAGTTGTGATAAGGGCCCTTGATGAAGGCGGGCGACACGGAGAATAAATATTTTTGTCCATCTAAAAAAGGCACACTGGCATGTTTAACAGGCGGCTGATTGTAGTTCTCGCTGTATTCACGCTTGCCACGGGCAATCCTCTCGGCATGCTGCCAGGTGACTATGGGCTGTATGTATGCTCTGCGCAGGCGAGGGTGCCGCGCTGCAGCATCTGCGGCAAGCAGATCAGCGGCAAATACATGAAGGACAACAAGGGCAGGACATTCTGCTCGAAAGCCTGCCATGAGAAGACCATGCCTAAATGCTCGGTCTGCGGCCGCGTCGCGAAGTTCTCAAGCGGGAATGAGCATTTCTGCTCGAAAAAATGCCAGCAGTCGAAGTGGCCTAAGTGCAGCCACTGCGGCAAGAGCTCTGACGGCGGGGTCATGAGGGGGACGGAGAAGAAGTTCCTTTGCCACAACTGCGCTGCTGCGCCCAGGTGTTTCTCCTGCGGCATGCCCGGGAACTCGGCGAAGTTCGGCGACGGGCGTCATATATGCAAGGTCTGCCACCAGACATCGGTGAACGACGTGGCGCAGGCGCGCGAGATCGCCGAGGAGGTGCGGGAGCTGATGAAGGAGAAGCTCGGGCTGGACACAGACAATCCCATCGAGTACAGCCTTGTCCCGCTGGATGCATTGAAAGGGAGGGTGAAGCACGAGAGTCAGGGCATGGAGCTGGGGCTGTACCGTTTCGAGCAGGAGATCGAGAAGATCACTACAACTCGGACCTTTCGCGGGAGAGCCGAGAGCAGCTCCGAGGAGCATGTCGCAGGCGAGAGCCACAACATATTTTTCCTCTACGGGATTCCCGAGAACCGTTTCCGTGAGGTTGCGGCTCACGAGCTGGCACACAACTGGATGCAAAAGTTTTACCCCAACATTGATGACCTGAAGGTCAAGGAGGGCTGGGCCGAGTTCGTGGCCTCTCGGGTCAACACACTCTACAGAAGGCCGGAGATGAACCTCAGGATGCAGGAGAACCCGGACCCGATATATGGCGAAGGCTACAGGATGCTCAAGACGATATCCGAGTCCACGGATCCGCAGGCACTTTTCAAATTCCTGGAGAGGGAGAATGAAAAGCAGCGTTAAGATGAGCTGGGAATCGGACTTCTGCAAAAAAACCTTCGCCTCGGCGGGACTCGCCGACACCAGCTCCTTCTGGAACCTCAAAGAGGGGGACATCGAGTGCGAGTGCAGGCTGCTGAGGGATATCTGCTCCCTTGGCGGGAAAAATCGCTACTCCACCGTCTACATCAAACTCAACAAGTCCAAGTACCGCTTGAAGAGGGCCAGCGGGAGGTATTTCGCCAAGCTCATGGACGAGTTCAAAATGCTCAAGTGCCTCCCGGAGCTGCACATCACCCCCCCGCATGTCGCAGCCAAGGCCGTGGATGAGAAAGCAAGGCAATGCATGATCCTTTTCAAGTACCCACCCGGATTCATCGTCCTCAAGAATCTGCTCGATTACAATATGCCCCCTCCCGTGCTCGCAGACTTCGACGTAAGAAGAAGAAGCACCATGGAGAACATCGCCAAAGCGGTCAGGAAAATGCGCTACAGCGACTACTTCTTCCCAAACTGGATCGCCGAGAACATCGCCGTCAAAAACAAGTCCGACGAGTTCGCGCTCATTGACCTCGAGAACTTCAGGCATTTAAAAAATTGCCCCGCTTTCTACCGCATCATGCCAGTGTCATGGCTCATAAGAAAAATCGAGTGGCGAACATTGCGCAAAAGCCTCGCATCTGGCGTCTTCACCAGAAAATACATGAGGAAGCTCCTCCAGGAATAAATTTGCCACGCAAATTTATCTGTTGTTCCTGAAGCGTTTTCCCGGGAGCTGCTCCACCATCCTCGCAATCTCAAGCTTCATCAGGACCGCCAGCAGGTTTCCCGGGGGCATCTGTGTGTCTGCGGAGAGCTGGTCAATGGATTTTTCCTCCGAGCCGAGAGCGGCAAGGACTGCCTTCTCTTCTTCGCTCAGGCCCCGGTGCTTGTCTTCCCCGAAAGCCTTCTCGGTCTCCCTGCCCTTGATCCCCGGCAGGAACTCGAACTCCTCGAGGATGTCGTCAAATGATTCGGTGAGCTTCGCCCCGGTCTTGATCAACTGGTTCGTGCCGCGGGCCTGCGGCTTGTCAACCTCCCCGGGGACCGCGAATACCTGCCGCCCCTGGTCAAGTGCGAACTTCGCAGTTATCAGCGAGCCGCTGCGCGTCCCCGCCTCGACCACAAGAATCCCTTGGGACAAGCCAGAGATGATCCTGTTCCTCATCGGGAAGGACCATTTGTTCGGAGGGAACTCCATCGGGAACTCGCTTATCACGGCACCGTTCTTATCAATTATACTCCTGCCCAGCGGGATATGGTCCTGCGGGTGTACTCTGGCGAGTCCACCGCCGAGCACCGCGACAGTCCTCCCCCCCGCCTCGACAACCGACTTGTGCGCAACCGCATCAATACCATAGGCCAAGCCGCTGACCACAGTCCAACCTGCGAAACTCGCAGACTCGGCGATATGCCGTGCGACCCTCGCACCATAGTTCGAAATCCTGCGCGAGCCGACGATGGCGATGTTCCTCAAGCAGTCCTTGCCTAGCTTGCCGCGCACATAAATGCACGCAGGAGGGTCGTATATCTCAGCGAGCGACTCGGGATAGTCAGGGTCGCCAATGGCAATAATATTCACGCCCGCTTTCTCTGCAAGCCGGAGTTCCTTCTCGTAGTCGGCCTTGTCTTTCCAGTTGGCTATATCCTTTGCAAGGCCATCTCCGACCAGCGGGTGCTGCGCGAGGTCTTTCTGCGGCATCGAGAGCACGGCCGCAGGGGATCCGGCCAGCGAGGTAAGCTCCCTGATCCTCACGGGGCCTATGCCGGAAAGCATGTTGAGGACTATCAGCGCGTCCCTGTCAGTCACAGCAGTTCCTTATTGCATCGAGGATCATGTCCTTTTCAGATATTTCGGACAGCGTGACCTCCCCGATCGTCTCGGGAAGCACGAAACGCAGTTTCCCCTCGATTATTTTCTTGTCCTTGCCCATGGCATCGTAGATCTGCTCGGGTGTCAACGACCCTATGCTGCACGGCAGATGGAGCTGCCTGAGCAGATTCTCCTGACGCAGCTCGGCCGCGTCGTCCAGCCTCCCGTCGGCAACCGCGAGATTCGCAGCCATGCACATCCCTATGGACACAGCCTCGCCATGGTTGAGCTTGTCGTAGCCCGTGCATTTTTCCAAAGCATGTGCGAAAGTGTGCCCGTAGTTCAAGGCCGCCCGCAGCCCGGACTTCTCTTTCTCGTCCTTGCATACCACCTCCGCCTTGATCGCACAGCACCTTTTTATCACCTCAGTGTAAGTCGGGATATCAAGATCGTTAAGCTCGGCCACCTTGGCCTCGAGAAAAGTGAAGAACTGCTCGTCCAACACAATCCCGTACTTGACGGTCTCAGCCAGCCCGCATCTTATCTCCCGTTCAGGAAGATTCTTGAGGGCATCGGGGTCTATAAGCACCTTCCTCGGCTGCCAGAACGCACCCACAAGATTCTTGCCCTCCGGGAGGTCAACCGCAGTCTTGCCGCCTACACTCGAGTCAACCATCGCCAGAAGCGTGGTAGGGATCTGTATGAGGTCTATTCCCCTCATGAAGGTGGCGGCGACGAACCCGGCGACATCCCCAACGACTCCGCCTCCCAGCGCGACAATCGCCGAGGATCGGTCAAGGTTGGATTTCAATGCCTCGTGATACAGCATCTCCACGGTCGCCAGAGTTTTCGACCCCTCACCGGGCTGGATGGAGACGAGCGAGGCATTCGCCGCCAGCGGCTTGAGAGCATCGAGCAGCCTTTCCCCATATAACGCATTGACATTGTCGTCGGTTATCACGAGGACGTTTTTCCTGTCGAGCATCGAAGCTGTCAGCGAGGGGATTTCACTCAGCACACCGGAGCCGAGGATAATCCTGTAGCCGTTGCCTCCAGACAAGCTTACCTCAATCTTCTCATATCCTTGCATCCGTAACCTTTCTTTTGCTGTGTGTTGGGTAAGGCCAGCCTGTCCCGGCACCTACTCGCCAGTGTCGGCTCTGTCGGACAAACCCTTCTTCTGCCTCTCTTCCTGCTTGAGTATGGTCATCCTGACGCTCCTAATGTCGTCCTGGAGCTCCTTGTT